>NZ_VPCW01000011.1:0-74745 GCF_013418015.1 Acinetobacter sp. YH12211 | reverse complement strand
CGTGTCTCAGTCCCAGTGTGGCGGATCATCCTCTCAGACCCGCTACAGATCGTCGCCTTGGTAGGCCTTTACCCCACCAACTAGCTAATCCGACTTAGGCTCATCTATTAGCGCAAGGTCATAAAGAGCCCCTGCTTTCTCCCGTAGGACGTATGCGGTATTAGCATCCCTTTCGGAATGTTGTCCCCCACTAATAGGCAGATTCCTAAGCATTACTCACCCGTCCGCCGCTAGCTCAGTTACCGAAGCAACCTCGCCCGCTCGACTTGCATGTGTTAAGCCTGCCGCCAGCGTTCAATCTGAGCCATGATCAAACTCTTCAGTTAAAATCATTTTGAAGCTTTAATCTAAACTTCCAAATCTGGCTCATCAATTTTCTGACTTAAATTTCGCTCAAATAAACTTCGAGTAATTTAAACCAATCAATCAATGAAATATGTTCGATCAATCAATCAGTAAAAATCCACACAAGTTGTTCTTCATAATCTCTTAATGATTTCCTGTTATTTCGTCAATAACAGCACCAATTCAATCAACACTGCGTTGGTGTGTTGCGTATTCTATACAGTTTTTGAATAGACGCAATATATTTTTTAGTTTTTTTCAAAAAAAGCACCATCCGCCCAAATTTTAGACGCATTTCATATTTTTATCACACTTTTCTTATAATTTGTCTTTTTTTCGCACGTTACTGGATTGGTTTTTAAATAAATCCTTTTAAGGCGATAACAAAAAACAACCAGCTCAATAGAGCTGGTTGCAAATCAACATTAATTGGCTTGTTCTGCAAGCCATGACATGAATTTTTGTCGCTCTGCTTTAGTGGCTTGTTGCCACAATTGAATCAATTGTTGCTCTTTGCCCTGTGTTTGTTTTGCTGTAGGCAATGTTACTGAGGTGGTTTTCTCAAATGGCAACACTGCTGCCGCGGTATAAACTGCTGCTGGCTGATTGACCGCAGCACTATTTTGAGTGGTATCTACAGTTTTATTAAGCCAACTACCACCTAACCAACCAGTTGAGTTTGCTTTAGCACCTGTTTGTTGTACCAGCAACTGATTCTTTTGATTATATAAACCAACGCTTGGTTGATCTTTGAATTCTTTTGCAGCATCGAAGTCTTTAGGTGGATTTACCAAAGCGAGTCGATAGTTTTCGCCATCTTGAAGAATTGGGGTTTTGAGTGTAATGACGTCTGATTTTAAAATATCGTGCGCACCATTATGATGTTCAAAATATTGTTGATAACGCAAGTTAATGACATTTTCACCCGCATTGACTTTCACTTGCTGTGCAGAACTGAATAAACCTGAACGAATTTGTTGATCATTTACAGCGAGCAACTTAATTTCTTCAGGTACTGCAATAGTTACTGCTGAAAATGCTGAACTACAAGCCATCAATGCAATACTTGCTATGCCTAATTTAAATGCCATATTTCACTCTATATCGTTTATTAAAGTTTGATTGCACTATGCAATGTATAAATGACAGTTTTATGACAATTCATGGGTTTAGGCATTTGCACATGAATAAGTAAGTTGTAAGGCACATCACTACCCCCAGAAACAAAAAAGTAGGATGAATCATCATCCTACTTTTTTGTCTGTGCAGTATGTGTTGCTAGAGCTTAGTTAAAGCTTTTGAAACGTGCTGCATCATCCATAAATGTTTTTTCACCAGCAGGTGCTTCAATTGAACCAAACACTAATTGTGCACGTAGTTTCCAGTTTGCAGGAATGTCATAAGTTTGCGCAACTTCTTCATCTACGATTGGATTGTAGTGCTGTAATGATGCACCCACATTGATTTCAGATAAAGCTGTCCACGCTGCGAATTGTGCAATCCCTGTCGAATGTTCTGACCATACTGGGAAGTTGTCTGCATATAGCGGGAATTGCTCTTGTAGACCTTTTACAACATCTTGATCTTCAAAAAATAAAGCTGTACCAAAACCTGCAATAAAGCTATTAATTTTTGCTTCAGTGTTTGCAAATGCTTCTGCAGGAACCATTTTATGTAAAGTTTCTAAAACGATGTTCCAAAATTGTGTATGCGATGCACCGTATAAAGTCACAACACGTGAAGTTTGCGAGTTAAATGCAGATGGGCTTAAACGAACTGCTTGTTTGATTGTACTTTCAATAGTTGCCTGATCTACAGAAACATTTTTACCAAGTGCATAGATTGAACGGCGTTTTTCTAATTGATTTAAAAATGACATTTTTAATTCCTCTGCAGAATTTTGTATAAATTAATTGATACAGCGATATTAAGCTTTTTATTCAGCATAAACATTACAAAAAATACGACAGTGTGTTTTATGTATAGAACGATTATAGTTATATAAAGTGACAAATGTATGTGACTGCATTTAGGGTCTGTTGACATTTCATAAATGGCTTGCGCTGTAGGCTAAAACTGAGCAAATCAGGCATGAAACGCAGGGAATAGCGAGACTATTGCCAAGTTTCATAACGCAATCTGAGAAAGTTTTAGCCACAGCCTGAGCAAAAACAAGCACTGCTTTGTTTGCAGCGCAAGGCGCAGCGAAGGACGAGCATATTTTTTGCTGCTATTGCGTTATGAGTCAGTCATTTAGAATGACTAAATTTCCTGCCTCATGCCTTATATCAGCTAAAAAACCTTGCGAGATATATCTCTCACGTCGCAAACATAGACGAAGTGTCAACAGACCCTATTACCTTTTATTCTATAGATATAGTCTATTGCAATATAAATATGCTGCGGTTCGCTCTTTGTAGCACATAATAATAAGCTGATTTGACCAATCTTCATCAAATGCTGTTATTTAAGCATAGACTTTAAATTGATTTTGATAGTGTGCATGACTCCGTTCGGTTACTTCTTCTTCAATTGATCCAAAAACGAGTTGTGAACGTAACAACCATGTATCTGGAATATCAAAATGCTCTGCCACAGCACGGTCTATGTTTGGATTATAATGCTGTAAAGATGCACCCACGCCTGAATCTGCTAATGCTGTCCACACTGCAAATTGCGCCATGCCTGAAGTTTGCTCCGACCAAATTGGAAATTCTGCAGCATTAAATGGAATTTTCTTTTGCAATTGACGAATCACTTGTTGATCTTCATAGAACAATACCGTGCCAAAAGCTGCTGCACATTGTTCGATTTTCATTTTAGTACCTGGAAAAACCTGCTCTGGTACAAACTGACGTTGTACTTCCTGTACTAAATTCCAAAATTTTTTATGTGATTCAGAAAATAAAATAACCACGCGCGTACTTTGTGAATGATGTGCCGATGGACAGCTACGCACAGCTTCCTGAATCAGCTCGGTCATATAAGTTTGGCTAAAATGAACGCGTTTTCCTAAAGCATAAATACTACGGCGCTTTTTTAATTGATCGATGAAAGTCAGTTCATTTGCGTCATAGTTCGGCTTTTTCTTAAGCTTAAAGTCTTTCGTGATATCTGCTGTAAGCACATGACCAATTTTATTTAACAGTGTCATTTTGACTTCCCCAAAAAATCAATCAAAATCAATCTAATATTTTTTCTTATTCTATATAGACGAAAGTGCTTTTATTCACATTCGTATTTTTAGCTGCTGCTTTTTACAACACTCAAACCCGCTAAAAACAACAAACTCCGCATTTTGCGAAGTTTGTGTGAAACTTACAGCATTTTACATTTTAGCTTTAAAACTTAATTCAAAACTTATTTTTCAGTTTCAAACAGTGCTGCAACAAATGCTTTGGCTGAGAATGGACGTAAATCATCAATTTTTTCACCCACACCAATAAAGCGAATTGGCACATGGCTACGGCTTGCAATGTTAAATAACACGCCGCCTTTTGCAGTGCCGTCCAGTTTAGTGATGGTGATGCCTGTTAAGCCAACAGCCTCATCAAACATTTCAACTTGGTTAATGGCATTTTGACCCGTGCCTGCATCCACAACCAACATCACTTCATGCGGTGCAGTCGCATCAATTTTTTGCATCACACGCTTAACTTTAGTCAATTCTTGCATCAGGTTGCTTTTGTTATGCAAACGTCCAGCAGTATCTGCAATTAACACATCAATGCCTTTGGCACGCGCACTTTCAAACGCATCGAAAATAACAGAAGCACTGTCTGCACCGTGACCTTGTGCAACAACGGCAACATCGTTACGCTCACCCCAAATCTGCAATTGTTCTGTCGCTGCAGCACGGAAAGTATCCCCTGCGGCCAACATGACTTTTTTACCTTCGCCTTGTAAGCGTTTCGCTAACTTGCCAATGGTTGTGGTTTTACCTACACCATTCACACCCACGACTAAAATCACATAAGGGGTTTTATTGGCATCAATATGTAAAGGTTTTACCCGTGGCGCAAGCAAAGCCACTAATTCTTCTTGCAAAGCCTTATATAAAGAATGTGAATAAATTAAGTCGCCACGCGCAGTACGCTCGGTCAAATTGGCAATAATGGTTTTCGTTGCATCTACACCAATATCTGCAACCAACAGTTGTTCTTCGACTTCTTCTAATAATTCATCATCAATTTCTTTACCGCCAATCAGAATATTCACCATGCCATCGGCAAAGTTTTTACGGGTTTTGGTTAACCCTTCTTTCATGCGACTAAAGAAACCACCTTTCGCAGGCGCATCCGTGTCTGATGATGTTTCTGCAGCATGTTCAGAGGTTTCTGCTTGTTGTAGAGGTGTTGTTTCAACAATCGGAATATTTACCGCTGGTAAATTCGGTAATGTGACATCATCATCTCCGATATCAGCATCAATCAAAAATTTATTTTGCCCATTAGATTGCTGTTGCATGCCGAATCCTTGAAAAGCATTGCGTTAAAAAATCGGATTCTAACATAAACCAATTGCTTTTACCTCGTATTCCAACCACATAGCCGCATACAAAAAATACCTACAGCAATCCTTGCCTTTCCGCTTTAATTTCTGAAAGATAAGCCGATAACGATTGATCTCCACTTGCTTATGTTCCAATTTTCGATGAAGTCTGTTTGTGCGTTGCTTTGGGGTTTAACAGCTTCGATTAGCCATGCTGAAGTTTTAGCTGCGAATAACACTTTTGAAACCACACTCAACAATGGTTTAAAAGTCATTATCCGTGAAGACCATCGTTCTCCCATGGTGATGACTCAAATTTGGTACAAAGTGGGCAGTAGCGATGAGTCCGGAAATACACTTGGGATTTCGCACGTACTTGAACACATGATGTTTAAAGGTACAGCCAAGGTGCCGAATGATGAATTTACCCGTTTAAGTCGTATTTATGGTGGCAGTGTCAATGCAGCAACCTTTACCAATTACACGAATTATTATCAGCTCTATCCCAAAACTTATTTCCCACTGGCTTTAGAGTTGGAAGCCGACAGAATGAGTAATTTGTTACTTCGCCAACAAGACTTTGAGCCTGAAATTAAGGTGGTAATGGAAGAACGGCGGCAACGTACCGATGATAATCCACGGGCTTTGGCTTTTGAACGCTTTAAATGGATTGCCTACCCAACCAGTCATTATCGCCAACCCATTATTGGGCACATGAAAAACTTGCAAAGCATTCAGCTGCAAGATGTACAGGCGTGGTACAAAAAATGGTATCGCCCCAATAATGCTATTCTAGTGATTGTGGGCGATGTAGATCATCAAGCCGCATTGTTGCAAGTCCAAAAGTATTTTGGAGATATTCCGAAAGCACCTACGCCACCGCGCAATGATGTGTTGGAGTTTGAACAATTAGGTTATCGGCACATGGAATTGTCTGCGACTGTGCAAGTTCCTAATTTATATATGGCTTGGAATGTCGGTTCATTGGCAACAGCTAAAAATCCTCAAAATGCCTTCGCGCTCACTATCATCAAACAACTGTTAGACAGTGGAATTACTTCACGTTTAGAACAGCGCTTGGTCAGAAACAATAAGATTCTTAGCTCAGTCAGTGTCAGTTATGACCCGTATCAACGTGGGGATAGTTTGTTTAGTATTTCAGCATTGCCTGCAGCAGGTGTAACGTTAAGCGAAGCACAGGTCGCGATTCAAAACGAAGTGGATACGCTAAAACAGGATTTGGTCAATTCAAGTGAAATTGAGCGCGTGGTGACTCAATTTGTGGCCAATTGGATTTATAGTCAGGATGATTTGGCAGGACAAGCCCGAACCATTGGCAATTTGGAAGTCAATGGATTCAGTCACCGTTTAATCGATGTTTTACCACAACACTTCCAAGCGATTACTGCCCAGGATCTGCAACGTGTTGCGCAAAGTTACTTTAACAAAGACAGACTTAGCACCTTGTATTTATTACCTCAAAGCACAACACCTTAAACTGTGATTTTCATGAAAAAACATCTATTCAGCACGCTTATTTTAAGCACTAGTTTTAGCCTATGTTCTGCTGGCTTTGCGATGGAAACTGCCACCAGAGCAGCGCATGATTTTGCTGAAACAGATGTAAGTACGCCTTTACAATCTTTGAGCTTGCTGCACAGTTTAAATGCCGTAAATGAATTGGTCGATGTTCGCGCTCCACAGGTATATGAATTAAAAAATCATCGACACGTACGCACTTTATTTGTCGAAAATCCTGCTTTGCCAATGGTTGATATCCAACTGACTTTTAATGCAGGTTCTGCCCGCGATGCAGAAATTGAAAAAGGTTTATTTGGCGTTGCCAATATGGCAGCCCAACTGATTGATGAAGGCACCAAGCGTTATAAGGCAGAGGAAATTGCCGCAGCCTTTGAAACCACAGGCGCACGTTTTAGTACCACGGCGTACCGCGATATGTTTGTGGTACGGCTAAGAACACTGTCTGATCCGCAGAAAATGCAAACTGCCGTCAAAATGATGCTGGAAATACTGAAACATGCAACTTTTGAGCGTTCTAATATCCAGCGTGTGCAAAGCAATACACAAATTGGGCAAAAACAACTGCAAGAAAATCCAAGCCGTTTAATGAATATTCGCTTATATCGCGCAATTTACGGACAACATGCCTATTCAGAACCCATTACAGGCACCAATGGCAGCATCAAACGGATTCAACCAAAGCACTTACAACAATTTAGAGATCAGTTTCTGGTCGCGCAAAATATGAACATTGCCATTACAGGCAAATTAACCTTAAAAGAAGCAGAAAAACTTGCCAATACCATCAGCGCACATATTGCCCAAGGTGTTGCAGCAACAGCTTTGCCACAACCTACACCTGCAACACGTTTCAACATCCAGCATATTCCCTACCGGTCACAACAGGCGCATGTCAGTATTGCACAACTTGCGACTACACGGGATGATCCTGACTATTTGGCTTTAGAAATTGCCAATAAAATGCTGGGCGGCAGCAGTTTCAATTCAATTTTGATGAAAGAATTACGAGTAAAACGTGGCTACACTTACGGTGTTAGCAGTTCGTTTCGTTTTACCCAAGCAGCGGGTTTGTTTAGCTTAGGCTATTCTACGCGCCAAGATCAGTTACTCGATAGTATTCAAGTCGCTCACCAGAGCTTAATTCAGTTTGTACAACAACCTATGAATTTAGAACAATTAAAAGAAACCAAAGCAGGTTTAATTCGTGCATTTCCGAATCAATACAGCAGCAATGCCAGTATTAATGCCCAGCTTGGGCACATCGGTTTTTATCGACTTCCTGCAAATTATTTAAGTGATTATGCAGAACGAGTGGAAAAAGTTACCGCTGAAGATGTGCAACGTGCAATTCGCAAACATTTGCATCCTGATCGTTTAACTTTAGTAATTGTGAGCGAACATTTAGATAAAGCCGCATTGGTAAAAATGCTGCAGGACAATTTACTCGCACCAACATCTTTAACACCGACACCGCACAATATGAATAACATGCCAACAGAAAAAATTACTCTTGCACCAAGGCAGGAAGTTGTTGAGCCCGATCTTGCTCCATTTGATGTGCCTGCATCAACTTTAAATAATGCACATAACGAATCGGACGTTGATTGAGTAAATGAACTGCCATGTCTTGGGTATTGGCATACATAGATTGTTGTGACAAACGCTCAACATTTTGAAATTGTTGCACCCCAACAGGGCGATAAAGCGCAACACTTGCTAAAGTTAAAATAATAAAAATGATACTCAGCACAACAATATTATAAATTTGCTCGAGTTTCAGTTGAGAAATAAATTGAATCGTTTTTTGAATTGCGTTGTGCATGACCTACCTCTAATCGCCTTAGTGTAGGATGCCCTTGTGAGATGTACAAGTTAAACAGCTCAATTTTACTGTATCGTCACAGTAAAAATTGAGCCTTTTTCTACAAATTCTACAAAGGATTTAGCTTTAGCCAATCGTGCCACGAATTACCGCAAAGTATAAAACCAATGCAATGACTGCAAGCACCAAGAAAATAGCAAATACACTGACACCGCCCTCTGCTTCGGCAGGATGCAGTTCATCTTCATCGGCAATACGGAGTAATTCACCATCATAATTACGATAAAACTCTATACGATCGCTTCGCTCTAAAGTTTTAGCAAAGTCAGCCACACGTTTACGTTGCGCCAAGCAGTATTCACCTAAATGAACATCTCGACGGAAAATTGCCTCATCTAGTTTTTTACGGTGATGATGTGCCAACTCAATAATTTGAGAAGTCAATGGAGGTACATCAAAAGCACATCCGTCTACGGATCTTGTCATGTTGTTCTCCTTTTTTATCATGCTTAGAGCTTTAGTTTAATCAAAATTAAACTTGTTCAATGTTTAATCATGTAAACTTGAAATATGCCAATCAACCCCGATGATTATTTGACAATTCAATCAAATTGTAATATTAGTTTAACAATAAAGCGTTAAATTGATATGAAGCCTAAAAGGTAGGCTTAAATAAGTAATCATAATTACAATAAGGAGTTTAATATGATTCAAACGATCTCTCACCATGACTTAGAGCATGTTTATGCAAATGCAGTAAACACGATTCATTCACAAATGAACTTCCAAGACGCGGTAAAACAACTCGAAGAAGCTGCACGTGCAGGACATGGTAAAGCGGCAATGTTCTTAGCAGAACTGTATTATCAAGGTTTCCGCGTAGAACGTGATTCATTGAAAGCACAATACTGGCAAAACATGGCCACCATGCAAGCATAATAAAACGTCACTTAGGTGGCGTTTTTTTTGACCCTTTTTTTAGATGCTCCAACCATAAATACATATTTGTTTACGATTTTAAGCAAAGCTTAAACGGTATATTCATCAATTCTTTTTACAATATAGCCAAATTTTACAACCTTGCTTGATTATGAATCAGATTAACCAACTCCACCCTTTACCAAAGGATTTTCTGCTTAAAGTTACACTATTAAAATCAATGATGTACTGCGGTGTACTTTGGGGTTTATTCCATCAAGGTTGGGCAATGAGTTCAGATCACGATGATTATATTTTCCCTTTTTGGTTAAATGCGGTACAAGCGCATAAATATGCTGCTAAACACTGGCCACAATATAGTCCTCGTAAAATTTCCGCGCAGGATTTTGAAACTTTTTTATTACCAACGCTCACCCGTTTAAATGTCACGCCAACCTTGTTTGGTTCGTCAAGTCAAAAAATTAAACTGACCACTTCACAAATGAAGCATTTCTTTTTTAATGAACCTGCGTTAAATATTGCTTAAATAAAAACTGAATAGAATTGACGTAAAAATCAACAATCGTGACTCTAAAGTATTTGCAATTTTTACAATTCACGTTACTTTAAAAGTCAAACAATAAACAACAAATCAGGACACAGAATATGACCAAGGTAACTCACGTTTTACAAGATAAAGCACATCACGAAATTTACACAATTCGCCCAGAAGCAACGGTTTTAGAAGCAATTAGTTTAATGGCTGAAAAAGGCATTGGTGCGTTGGTGGTTACCGATCAAAACAATCATGTGGTTGGTATTCTGTCTGAGCGTGATTACACCCGTAAAGTTATTTTGATGGAACGAACTTCTAAAAGCACAACGGTTAGTGAAATTATGACTGCTAAAGTACTGACCGTGACCAAAAACACCAGTGTGAAAGAATGCTTAAACTTAATTACTGACCATCATTTACGTCACTTACCTGTACTTGAAGGTGAGCAGTTGGTAGGTTTAGTGTCGATTGGTGACTTGGTGAAAGCGACTATGGATGATCAGCGCAAACTGATCGAGCAGTTACAACAATATATTGCAAGCTAAGACACTGTTTTATAAAACCTGCCAAATATAAAGTAAAGATAAAAAAACCGCCTAAACTTACACATTTAGGCGGTTTTTCATATTCAGTAGAATTAATTCAAACCTAATTTTTCTGCTACATAGTCTGAATCTTTATCACCACGACCTGAAAGATTAACCACAATTTTCACGTTTTTTGCCATTTTTGGTGCTTCACGTAATGCCCACGCCACCGCATGTGAGCTTTCCAAAGCAGGTACAATACCCTCTACACGTGACAACGTCATAAAGGCATCTAAACATTCTTGGTCAGTTGCCGTTGAATACTCCACGCGACCAATGTCTTTTAAGAAGCTATGTTGCGGCCCCACACCTGGATAATCCAAACCAGAGGCAATAGAGTGCACTGGCAATGGCTCACCATGTTCATCTTCAAGTACATAACACGCCATACCGTGAAGCTGGCCTGGTTTACCCAAAGTTAGGGTTGCAGAGTGTTGATCTGTATCTAAACCATGCCCTGCAGGCTCAACACCCACAAGTTTCACTTCTGCATCATTTAAGAATGCGGTAAATGCACCCACTGCGTTTGAACCACCGCCCACACATGCCACGATATAATCTGGATTTACTCCAAAGCGTTCTTGGCTTTGCATTTTAATTTCATCACCTATAATAGATTGGAAATCACGCACCATTTTTGGAAATGGGTGTGGCCCAACCACAGAACCAATCGCATAAATAAAGTTTTTTGGGTCTTTTAAATATTCTTCAAAAGCGCTGTCCACTGCATCTTTTAAAGTGGCTGTACCGCGGGTCACTGAAATCAGGTTGGCACCTAGAATTTTCATTTTCACCACATTCGGGTGTTCTTTTTCAATATCCACCTGTCCCATGTGAATTTCACACGGAATTCCCACTAGCGCACATGCCGTCGCCAAGGCTACCCCGTGCTGTCCCGCACCAGTTTCTGCAATGACTTTGGTTTTACCCATATATTTGGCTAGTAATGCCTCGCCTAAACAGTGGTTAATTTTATGTGCACCAGTATGGTTTAAATCTTCACGCTTTAAATAAATTTGCGCACCACCTAACTGTTCAGATAAACGCTTGGCATGGAATAAAGGACTTGGACGGCCAACATAGTGAGCAAACAAATCTTTTAATTCATTCTGAAATTCTGCCGTTTTACGAATTTCCTCATAAGCAACGTTAATTTCATCCATGGCTTCTTTTAAATGTGGTGGAATAAACTGCCCGCCATATTGCCCGAAAAAACCGTCTTCATTCGGTAATGCGATGCCATTGATTTGATGATCCATATCGATCCCCTCAGATTGAAATTCACGTTGCCTATCGTGTCTGCACTTACTTAGTCTTCGCCTAACAATCACTCAAAAGTTGAGTGATATTGACGAAAATGACGATTAACGCGCCAAATATTTAGTCATATCTTCAATGCCTTTTAAAGTCATTGGATACATATGATGTTCAAAAATTTGTTTAATTAAACCAATGGTATGTGTGTAATGCCAATAGCCTTCCTGTTCAGGATTCAGCCATGCGGTTTTTTCAAAATGCTGACGCAGACGTTGTAACCAAACTTGCCCTGCCTCATCATTCATATATTCTACCGAACCACCAATCGAATTCAGCTCATAAGGTGCCATACTCGCATCACCGACCACAATTACCCGATAGTCGCGTCCATAGGTATTCAACAAATCCCACGTATTCATACGGGTACTGCTACGGCGTAAATTGTCTTTCCAAACATAGTCGTATAAACAGTTGTGGAAATAAAAATATTCGAGGGTTTTAAACTCAGTTTTGGCCGCACTAAACAGTTTTTCACATTGGGCGATGTGTGCATCCATCGAGCCACCCACATCAAACAACATCAACACTTTGACGCGATTACGACGTTCTGGCACCAATTGCACATCTAAAATGCCCTGTTTGGCAGTTTCTCGGATAGTGCCATCAATATCCAATTCTTCAGCTGCACCTTGACGGGCAAATTTACGCAAACGACGCAGTGCCAATTGCATTTGTCGTGTACCTAAAATCTGTTCATCGTCTAAATTTCGATACTGACGCTGCTCCCAGACTTTAACAGCTGAACGCTTACGTCCAGGCCCACCAATGCGTACACCTTCAGGATGATCACCAAAAGCACCAAACGGTGATGTACCGCCCGTACCAATCATACGGTTGCCACCCTGATGCTTTTTATGCTGCTCGCGTAAACGCTCTTCCAGCATTTTCATCAATTCTTCTAAAGAACCTGCTTTTTTCAGCTCTTCGCGTTGTTCTGGCGTGAGATGTTTTCTTAATAGTTCTAAGTCGAACCAGTCTTTAGGCAATTGATGAACTTGCTGCAGTAAATCATCTAAATCAAAAGTGGAAATGCCATCAAAATAATCTTTCATGGCACGGTCAAACTTGTCAAAAAAACGCTCATCTTTGACCATGACGGTTTTAACAAGTTGATAGAATTCATCTTGATCTGCAAAAACCAGACCCGATGCCACCGCCTGATTTAAGTCAATCAATTCACGTGTGGTGACAGGTACACCGTAACGTCGCAAGGTATAAAACAAGCGCACGAACATGGCGTTGTCCTCCCTTAACGGCGCGACATAAAGGCTAAACGCTCAAGCAATTGCACATCTTGTTCATTTTTGATTAATGCACCGTATAAAGGCGGAATGGCTTTGCTTTTATCGCTATTACGCAAAATATCTTCCGGCATGTCATCTGCCATCAATAGGCTTAACCAATCAATTAATTCAGACGTAGATGGTGGTTTTTTTAAGCCCGGAACTTGGCGCAATTTAAAGAAAACTTGTAAAGCTTCTGAAACCAATGTGCTTGAAATATTAGGGAAATGCACATCGATAATATCGCGCATGGTCGCTTCATCTGGGAAATCAATATAATGGAAGAAACAACGACGTAAAAAAGCGTCTGGCAGCTCTTTTTCATTATTTGATGTGATGATCACGATTGGACGTTGTGTTGCCGTAATGGTTTCGCCTGTTTCATAAACATAAAACGACATTTTATCGAGTTCATGTAGCAGGTCATTTGGGAATTCAATATCTGCCTTGTCAATTTCATCAATCAACAACACACAGCGTTCTTCGCTGGTAAATGCTTCCCACAATTTCCCGGGTTTAATATAGTTTTTAACGTCATACACACGGTCATCGCCCAGTTGGCTGTCACGCAAACGCGACACTGCATCATATTCATATAAACCTTGCTGCGCTTTGGTGGTCGATTTAATGTGCCATGTAATCAACTTTAAACCCAAACTTTTAGCAACTTGCTCTGCCAATAAGGTTTTACCTGTACCTGGCTCACCTTTCACCAAAAGCGGTTTTTGCAAAGCACGTGCGGCTTTCACCGCAAGTTTTAAACTATCAGTCGCAATGTACTGATCTGTACCCGAAAATTGTTGCGCATCAACAGACATGATTTTACCTTAATTGTTTTAGTTACAGTGGTGAGGTATTTTTCTTGGCTTTATAAGTCGTTTGTTTAAGACAGTATCTTGACCAGAAATAACCGATCAATAAGCCAAGACCGATCACAAATAAAATGGCAGATAAATTAGACCAAACCAATGGGGTTTCTTTGGTTAAAACACCAAAAAGAAGTCCAAAGATGGCTGGGGCAAGTGCTGCATTGCTGCCTTCTGATACTGTTGGGGTAAGTAAAATTGCAAACAGCACAATCCAAGTGATACCACCTAACGGATTGGGCAAGCGTTTAGCAATTTCGTACCAGCACCATAAAATAATGGCACTCCCCAACAAATAAACAGAAACAGCAATTGCAGTTTCAGGAATTGAATCCAATCCAGTCATCACACTATTCATTTCTCAACTCCTGAATAAAGCTTAAGCACCACGTAAACCTTCTGGTTCAACGGCATTTGGGTTAATTAAGCCTTCTGGTGGCACTTGAATAAAGAAGCCACGTGTTTGAATAGAATCCATGACATGCAAAACATTCACACGTGCCAACTTACGGCTTTCAGACAGTTGCAAATCCATTACAAATGTCGCACGACCAAATGCAACTCGCATTGGCTCAGGTAAAACCTCTAGCGGGTTAAACGCTTCTGCTTGATCTTCAGTTTGCTCAGGACGGGCGATGTATAAATACATCTCATCTTTTTTGCTCGATTTATAAATTGAACAGTGCATAAACAACAAAACTCTAAAAACTCAGGCAAAGGATACAACAAAAAAAACCGAGATACATTAACCATTATTAACGCATTGGTCTATGTTTACACTCAAACAAAGAATGGCGTGAAAATTCATCCATTTTCAGGTGAAAAACGGCTTTATTTAAAATGTGGATCGGTTTGATTTATTCAGCAACTTTCATCTGACCAGACAAATAACGCTCGTCGGCATGTAAAACTTCAATTAAAGGCTTGGTGAGTAATTCATAACGCCAACCTAACAAATAGTTAGGCAAATCTTGCTCATCGTTATGAAATACCACATGCTGATAAAGCGCATTGAGCCATTTTTTACGCAGCAAAACTTCTTTTGGAATTTGAGTTTCCTGTACGGCACGTTGAATCACCTGTTCTACATTTTCGCCCACTTCTTTTGAAGAATGACGAATTGGTCGCGCCATACGTAATGGCCATTGTGATTGATCAGGCAAATATTTAATTAAATCTAAAATAGTTTTGCCATGTTCACGCACAATATGCGCACGTAAATCTTTAATAGTACTGAGCTGGAACTGATTTTTAGGATTTTTCTCGACCAAGTCCAGCATAGTAGAATTACGCAAAATAAAACTACGTGGTTGGTTTAAGGCTTTTACCATTTGCTCACGCCAAACGGCCAATTGTTGCAATTGCATGAGTTGACGGCGTGAATGACGATAGTTGCCCACATCCTGATACAACAACTCTAAAGGTGTTTCTTCACCAATTTCCTGAGTTAAATTGCGGCAATCTTCTTGTGCAAAATCCAGTAAATAATTTTGTTTTAAGTCGGTTTGTACCTTATCTGCCAATTGCATTAGATACAACACATCATTGGCAGCATAATTTAACTGCTCATCGGACAACGGACGTGCAAGCCAGTCTGAGCGAGTTTGCCCTTTATCAATATCGACATTGAGCATGGTTTTTAAAGCGTTTTGATAACTGACTTGTAAACCATGCCCTAAAAATGACATGCCAACTTGGGTATCAAACACGTTATCTAAGTTTTTTTGCTGTGCATAATGATAAATTAAATCAATATCTTCACCGCAGGCATGAAAAATATTTTGCTGCGCCTGAAACAGTTTTTCCCAAAATGCACTTAAATTTAAAGAAGTGCCATCTAACAAATAGACCTGATCATTAACATTAATTTGGAATACACCCAATTTTGGCCATAAAGTATCAACCTTAATAAATTCGGTGTCTAAACCATAAATGCTGTTTTGGCTCATTAATGCCAAGACATTTTCAAAGTCTTTTTGTTGATGAATAAATTGGAACATAGCGAGCAGGTAAAACAGGATTCTCTAGGGGTTCATTTTAAACATTAAATAGCATTTAGCTATAAAAATATGCCCAGTATTTTCAATTTTTATCTTATTTCTAAATCGATACAGTGAAAATTTAAATTTTTTATCGTTTTTTTATCTTAATTTGATTTTTTATTGGCTTTAAAGGCAAGTAGTCCTTTTCATGGATGATTTATCAATTGATTATTCATATAAAATAGCCACACATGCGAAATAAACATCCACATGAAATAAGCACCTAAATGCTTATTTCATTCGCATCCGATTATGCACCGCCTGACTTAAAGTATGGCTATCGACATATTCAAGTTCGCCACCTTGCGGCACACCTTGCGCAATACGGGTCATCTGCACAGGCAAATGTTTGGTCGCTTCTGCCAAATAGTGCGCTGTCGCCTGACCTTCTACGGTTGCATTGGTCGCCAAAATGACTTCGGTAATGTTGCCATCACTTAAACGCTGAACCAGATATGGAATACCAATTTCGTCAGGCCCAATGCCATCTAAAGGTGATAAGTGTCCACCTAAAACATGGTATTTGCCACGAAAACTGCCGCTTTGCTCAATCGCCATGACATCGGCCGGAGATTCCACCACGCAAAGTAAGTGTGCATCACGATCATGTGAGGCGCAAATATTGCAGACTTCATCTTCCGTTAATGAGTGACAAATTGAACATTCATGAATATAGCTAGTAGCTTCGTTCAAAGCATGAGCCAAACCGACTGCACCTTCTCTATTTTTCATAATCAGGTGCAATGCCATGCGTTGAGCCGATTTTGGCCCAACACTTGGCAAAATGCGTAGCGCTTGTACCAGTTGATCAAAACGATCACTAAACATACGCCGTTCCTTAGAATAAACCAGCCAAGCCCGGTGGCAAGCCCATGCCTGAGTTTGCAGACTTCATTTTTTCTTCAGAAATTGCTTCGGCTTGACGGGCAGCATCATTCATTGCAGCGGCAATCAAATCTTCAATCATGTCTGCATCGTCTTGCAATAATTCAGGGTTGATTTCAATGCGTTTGACCACATTACGGCAGGTCATAGTCACTTTCACTAAACCACCACCTGCTTCTGCATGCACTTCAGTTTGCGCAAGTTCTTCTTTGGCTTTTTTAATGTTGTTTTCCACTTCTTTTTGCATGCGCTGTGCTTGCTGCATCAACATATTAATGTTCATAAAAATCTCCGAACAAATGATCTATTTAGTTTTAAATGAGGTCTAAACCGCGCTCGATGTCGCGAATAATATCATCAATATCTTCCAAGCCAACAGAAACACGAATTAAACCTTCGCTGATACCTGCTGCTTGTTTGGCTTCTGGGGTCATTCTGCCATGCGATGTTGTTGCAGGATGGGTAATGGTTGATTTTACATCGCCCAAATTACTGGTGATAGATAGGAAGCGTGTGTTGTCAATCACAGTCCACGCGCCTTCACGCTCGCCTTTCACCACAAAAGATACAACACCACCAAAGCCAGACTGTTGTTTTTTCGCCAACTCATGCCCCGCATGATGCGGCAGACCTGCATAATACACTTTTTCAACTTTTGGATGTGCATCTAGCCACTCGGCAAGTTTTTGTGCGCTAGCGCAATGTGCTTTCATCCGCAGGCTTAAAGTTTCTAAACCTTTTAAGAAAATCCATGCGTTAAATGGACTTAATGAGTTACCCAAAGTACGAATCACACCGTTGATTTCTTCAACCAGTTTATCTTTGCCCACCACAGCGCCGCCTAAAGCACGTCCCTGCCCATCAATATATTTGGTCGATGAGTAGATAATTAGGTCAGCACCAAATTTAATTGGTTGTTGTAAAACTGGGGTACAGAAGGTGTTATCGACTGCAAATAAAGCATTATTTGCATGTGCAATATCGGCAATGGCTTGTAAATCGCCTACTTGTGCCAATGGATTTGATGGTGTTTCAATAAATAACAAACGCGTATTTGGACGAATCGCTTGCTTCCAACTGTCTAAATCTTCTAAATCAACAAAAGTGACATCGACACCAAACTTCATCACGTATTTTTCAAATAGTGAAATGATCGAGCCAAATACAGCACGTGAACAGACTACATGATCACCCGCTTTAAGATAAGCCAAAGTGATCGCATGAACGGCCGCCATACCCGAACTTGTCGCAACCGCACGTTCTGCACCATCTAATACTGCCAAGCGTTTTTCAAAAGCCTGTACAGTTGGATTGGTATAACGTGAATAGGTATTGCCTTCAATTTCACCTGAGAATTTTGCAGCTGCATCGGCAGCATTTTCACAAACAAATGATGAAGTCAGGAAAATTGGCTCACTGTGTTCGCCTTCAATTGTACGGTTGTGTCCGGTACGAATTGCCAAAGTATCTAATTGATATTCAATGTCGTCGTGTTGACTCATCTTTACTGCTCAGCCCTAAACTTAGTCCTAAGACCTGTTTGTTAAATAATTGCCAACATTTTGAGCGCCAAGCGCATTTAAGGTCAAGGTAAAATGTATAAATATCGCTTAGACTTCATTCAAATCGGCGCCACGTGTGATGGAACACCTCATGAATCAGCTACAAAGAAAATTTAATCCGCACCGAAAAAAGCTTAAAAACCTCAGCACTCGCTTATTTAAAAGCCGTGATTTGATCTTATCTCAGACCACGCCATACGACATCGTGGCACGTTATAAGTATGCGCAGATTCGCTATTACGCTTCGCCAGATAAGCAATATAAAGAGCCGCTGGTTTTTGTTGCGCCTTTAGCAATTACCATGTCGATTTATGACTTATATCCTTATCGCTCTTTAGTGAAACATTTTCAGCATAGCGGTTTTGATGTGTATTTGGTTGATTGGGGACAATTGACCTATCAACATTGTCATTTAAATTTTATGGCTTTTATTTAGGATGCAATCCCTAATTGTATTCAACTCATTTTACAACACGCCAAAGTCGAACAAATTTCACTACATGGTTGGAGTATGGCGGGTATTTTTGCCATGCTTTATACCGCCGACCAACAAACAACTCATATTAAAAACTTGATGGTTTTGGGTAGCCCTGTAGATAGCTATGCTTCGGGGCGGGTTGGTAAACTCTTTCAACTGACCAATCAACTGATTTCTAAATATCCCAAATTGCAACATGCCTTTTATTCAGGAAAAATTCCAAAGCATTTAATTCATACACCGGGTTTAATCAATGCGATTGGTTTTAAGATTTTAGACCCTAGAGCATGGCTGGAAAGCAATAAACAGATGCTGTCGAATCTGCACGACTTACAAACCTTGCATGAAAACGCAACTTTAGCCAATTTTTTAAATAATATGATTGATTATCCGGGTGGGATTAATCAGGACATGGTATTGAATGTATGGCTGCAAAACCCACTCAAACAAGGTCATATTCAACTCAAACAACATCAGATAGACCTTAAAAATATTCATTGTTCACTTTTGGTCGGTGCGGGTGATAGCGATCAAATTGTCACTGCTGAAGCTGCTCAACCTTTATGTGAATTGACAAGTAGTACCGATGTCACGTTTACTCTTATTCCAGGTGGACATTTGGGTTTAATGTCCAGTCAAAAAAGTGCCAATGAATTCTGGCCTAAACTGACCACTTGGTTAGAACAACGATCTAGCAAAATTGCATAAAGAGAGCAAAAACATGATTCAATCTGTTGCATTTATTGGCTTAGGCGCAATGGGCTACCGCATGGCAGCCCATTTACCTAAACATTTTGATACGGTCTATGTCTGGAATCGTAACTTTGCCAAAGCCGAGCAACATGCTGCTGAATATGGCACACAAGCGGTTGAATTGGCTCAAGCGGTGCAAGCAGATATTATTTTTTCTTGCTTGCCCACCAGTACCGAAGTTGAAAACCTGATTGCACAAGTTCAACTTAAAGCAGGTTCAGTCTGGGTCGATTGCACCAGTGGCGTACCCGAAAGTGCTAAAAAATTGGTACAACAACTTGAAGCACAACAGATCGACTTTTTAGATGCACCTGTAAGCGGACAAACCATTGGTGCAGAAAATGCCACATTAACAGTCATGATTGGCGGTAAAGCTGCTGCTTTTGAAAAAGCCCTACCTGCAATTCAGGCTTTTGGTAAAGTGATTCAGCATGTGGGGGAACCCGGTGCTGGCTTTGCCGTAAAAGCGGTGAACAATATGTTAATGGCAGTAAGTTTGTGTGCTGCAGCTGAAGGCTTTACCACCTTAAAAGCGCATGGCGTAAACTTAAATCAGGCCTTGCAATGCATTAATGCTTCGAGCGGTAAAAGCGCAGTAACGGAAATGATTTTGCCGCAGCGAGTACTGAACCGTGCTTTTCCAAAGACTTTTGCTCTGCCTTTACTGGCCAAAGACACAGGAATCGCATTGGATTTAGTCCGTGAAGCAGCTTTGCCTGCACCTGTATTGGCTTTAACCCAAAGCCTGATTCAGGCAGCGAATTTAACCGCAGAAAAAGACAGTGATTTTTCCACTGCTGTGAAAATGTATGAATTATGGAGTAATATTACCCTAGAGTAAGAACTCGCCATTGAATATGCAGCGATAAACCCAATAATGTGTATTAAGTGGCTAGTCACACCATCATTAAATAGAGGAAACTCTTATGAACAAGTTTAGCATTGCCGTATTTGCAAGCCTTGCAACTTTAATTGGGGCAAGTTCAACTGCTTTTGCATCCGAACAAGAATGTCAAAAACTTAAAAATGACCACGATGTTATTTATGCATCTAAAGGGTTCTGCTTCAAAGACCCAGAAGCTAAAGCACGTTTTGGTAATGACAACTGCTATACAACCAAACCTAAGTTTTCTGAAAAAGAACAACAACGTCTTGACGCAATCAAAGAACGTCAAAAAGAACTGAACTGTAAATAACCGTTCTGAAATATCAAAGCTGAATTTAAGGAATCATAATGGCTTACGATGATCAAAATATTTTTGCAAGAATTCTACGTGGCGAACTTCCTGCAATTAAAGTGTATGAAGATGACCAAGTGCTTGCGTTTATGGACATCATGCCGCAAGCCGATGGTCACACTCTCGTGATTCCTAAAACACCTGCAGTAACTTTATTGGATTTACCTGCAGATGCAGCAGCATATACCATTCAAATTGTGCAAAAAATTGCAAAAGCAATGCAGCAAGCTTTGGGTGTAGATGGTATCGTGTTAATGCAATTGTCAGGTACAAGCGCAGGTCAAACTGTCCCCCACGTGCATTTTCACTTAATTCCGACGTCGGTACATCAGCTTGGGAAACATGCTGCACAAATGGGCGACCAAGACAAAATTAAAGCCCAAGCGGAAAAAATTAAAGCAGCGCTCTAAAATATTTCCAAAATAAGCAGCAAAAATGAATGGAGCACCTGCTCCATTTTTTTCATCTCATACTTTAACCCTGCATTTTTTCAAGCAGTTTATGACAATAGCATTTCAGTCTGCTTGCAATTAAGTTATTCATTTCATATATTTTTTCTAAATTTAAAAACTCAGTCACTAAAAAAATGCGAATAAAAGTAAGTTTTTGATCTAATTTGTACTTTTTAATAATTTTGAAATATTTCCTTAATATTACTGTCGCATTTGTAAGGAATACTTAGCACCAATAGAGAACAGCGGTAGATCAACCCTACTTCTGAACAATGTTTAGGACTAAAAAACAATAGTCTGTATTGGAGCTACACATGAAAAAAACGCTTTGCGCATTAGCAGTTGGGGCAACCTTTTTAACACCAGCATTAGCGATGGCTGCTGATGTTAAAGTTTATGGTCGTGCACACGTATCTTTAGACTATCTTGATGATGGTAAAGACTACAACGAAGTTGGTCTTTCTTCTAACTCATCACGTTTAGGCTTCAAAGCTGAACAAAAATTAGAAAATGGCATGACTGTTTTTGGTCAAATTGAACAAGAAATTAACTTTGCTAGCGGTTCTGCAAATGATGATTTAGAGTTTGCTACTCGTGATACTTTTGTAGGTTTAAAAGGTGACTTCGGTCAAGCGCGTGTAGGTCGTTTTGACAGCCCATTTAAAGCTGCACGTGGTCCAGTCAACTTCTTTGGTGACCAAGTTGGTGACATCCGTAACGTAACTCGTGCTGGTAACTTACGTTTTGATGAGCGTAATGCTAACTCAATTGAATATAAATCACCTAAATTTGGTGGCGGTTTTAATGTTCTAGCTGCACTTTCTTTACATGAAGGTAATAGTGCTGGTTTCACATCTACAACCTCACAAAAAACTACAGTCATTAATACTGTAGACGGTCCAGTTACAGTTGTTGTTCCAGGCACTACAACAACAAATACTAAAGCTGATCGTGATGATAAAGCTTATGACTTAGCTTTAACTTATAAAGAAGGCAAAGTCGATTTTGCTGCTGCTTATGAGCACTATGAAGAAGATGCTGGTCGTGGTGAGCGTGATGGCTTCCGTATTGCCGCTGCATACAAAATCACACCTGAGTTAAACGTTGGTGCTTTATATCAATTGTTAACACATGATAATGAAACTGCAAACCCAGATGCACAAGTATTTGGCGTAGCAGCGGATTATAAAGTTACACCGAAGACTTATGTACGCGGTCAAGTCTTCCATCGTGATGTAGATGCAGATGATGCAAATGCAACATTATTGGCTGTGGGTGTAGAGCACCGTTTAGACAAGGCCATACGTGTATACGCAAACCTTGCAACTATGCTTAATGACAAAAAATCTAACTTAACACCATGGTCACAAGGTCGCTCAAACAACGTTGGTGGCGTGAATGACGAAGATGCTTTAGGTCTTTCTTTGGGTTTTCGTTACGACTTCTAAGTCTAACCAAACTTAAAAAACCAAAAAACACGCTTCGGCGTGTTTTTTTATGCTCTACTGTTTTAGCTATATTTAGAAACAGGTAAAAAAGCCAGCAAATGTGCTGGCTTAGTTTTTATGGCTCAAGTTTTAACAACAAAGCCTTTCTTTCATTAACGCTTTAAAAACCCAGACACTAAATTCATGACTTGTTGAATATCGTCGTTGGCTTCTTGTTTACTGGTTTGCTCACCTTGTGGTGTCAATGAATCAATAATTTGCGGCAATACTGTAGAAATCGCATTATAAATATCTTGCTTTGGCGCCTGAGTTTGCTGTGCGACCTGCGCTACATCGGCATCATCAAATAAACTTTGTACTTGTTCAGCACCTACATGTGCATTTTCACCTGGGCCTGTAGATACCCAATCATCCACCTGACTGGTTAAGCCTTGTCCTTTGAGTTTATCCAAAGCACCTTGCAAGCCACCCTGTTTTTGAATCCATGCCAACACCAAAGGCAAGACTGCAATTAATAAACTTTGTGTACCTGAAGCACCTGCAGCAGAACGCTGTTGTTGTCCACCCAACTGACCAAGTACCGAACCAAGAATACCACCCAAGCCACCTTGTGCAGATTGTTGGTTATTACCACCAAGTTGCCCCAAAACCGAACCTAAAATGCCACCCAATCCACCTTGAGATTGATTAGATTGCTGATTCGCGCCCAATGCCTGCTTTGCTAAAATTTCAACAATATTGCTTAAATTGGTCATTTTATTTTCCTCATAATGCCCTTATGACAGCATACGAAGTTTTGACTGAATTGCGCGCTTGAAATTGTTAAATTTTGCAATATCCTAAATTTATGTGAATTAACTATCATTATTAGAATTTTGTGGTCGTAATTCAGCACTTACCAGCGGAATTTATCCCAATTTTCAGGGTTTGCCCAAAACTTAGAATTAAACCAATCAGGCACGTGCTTATAAGTCAAAATATTAAATTGCCATAAGCACAAATGATGCTGCTCAAAGCGATGTTCAATCAATTGCGTAAAACCAAGTGCTCTAAGCAATTGCTCATCTTCACGTGCAGCAATTACCACAATACGCTTTGCCAATAAATCACGTAGCTTTACCAAAATTTGCGAGGTGTGTTGTGGTGTCTGCGCAGCAAAATCGGCAGCATCTAAAAATACAACTGCCAAATCAAAACGTTGGGTAAAAGGCAGATTTAAAAATGCCAATGCGCTAAAATACTGCCATTGGATAGTTGGCTGCTCATCAGCCGCTTGATTGTTATACTTCGGGCTTGCTTCAATATTTTGCCCCATACACAATGCAGTAGAAATTGGCTGTTGTTGAGATAAATCATCAATTAATGCTTGAATTAAACGCATTTCAGCCATCACTGCATTCCTTCATTTTCGAGAGAGTATTCTTATGGAACTACAAGGCATTTGCCATAAAATGCACGCAGGTCTTAAGGACCATAGTGTAACTGATGAACAGGTACACAAGGCAAATGTTGAATATAAATTTATTCTAGACCGTTCAGAAATTGATCTACCTTTTCAGCTTGGGCAAGAGCTTGAACTAGAGTGGACGGGCAATATTTATTGTGTTTCTTGTGGCGTAAAAACACCAAAATCTTATTCGCAAGGACATTGTTTCAAGTGTTTTAAAACCAAAGCATCTTGCGATATGTGCATCATGAAGCCTGAAACCTGTCACTATCATTTAGGTACATGTCGTGAAGATAGTTTTGCTCAAGAAGTCTGCTTTCAACCGCACATCGTATATTTAGCCAATTCAAGTGCTTTAAAAGTGGGAATCACCCGTTTAGGTCAAATGCCTACACGTTGGTTAGATCAGGGCGCAACCCAAGCCTTACCAATTATGAAAGTCGGCTCACGTCGTTTATCTGGGCAATTAGAAGTTATGTTTGGTACACAAGTCGCAGATAAAACCGACTGGCGCAAACTACTCAAAGGCGAAGCAGAGCCGCTAAACCTAATTGAAGTGCGTGAACAACTGATTGAAGAGTTTGCGCCTAAAATTCAGACCATTCGTGATGAGTTTAGTCAAAACCTTGAATTCAACGAAACGGTAGAGCTTTTAGATCAGGAACTTCCGCGTGAATTTGTGTACCCTGTAGAACAGTATCCTGAGAAAATTAAATCGCATAACTTAGATAAAACCCCAATCATTCGCGGCAAACTGCAAGGAATTAAAGGGCAATATTTAATCTTGGATACAGGTGTCATCAACATTCGTAAATACACAGGTTATGAGCTAAAAATTCGCGCTGAATAAATCTTGAAACTGCTTACTTAATCATTTTAGATGCACAAAAAAACCAGCAAATTTGCTGGTTTTTTTGTAGATGTTCATCACTTATTTGATTTTCGCTTTCGATTTCAAATATTGCGTATAGTCATCTAGCTCTTGTTGAGCACGTAATTGTTGATACAACTGCGCTAACTCTTTCAGTTGCTCAGGCGTTAAAGCATTCGATGTAGTATCGTTTACATTTGATACAGCTACCACCACCAATTCATTTGGTATAGATGCTGTTGTTACTGACCACATACCATCTTTAGGCGCAAGCACACTAAATGCAGCACGTTCAATTTCACGCTTTAACAAACCATCTGCACGGGTGAATGTGCCTGCATTTTCAAAACGGATTTGGTTTTTCGCCAAAACGGTCGCTGCAGGTTGAGTTTTAAAGGCATCCAACGCAGCTTGAATATCTTTTTTCGCTGCATCAAAGGCTTTTTTCTCAATCAGTTTAGCTTTTACGCGGGGTGTTGCTTCTTCTAAAGTTTGCACACCTGCGGCATGGTAATTACGCACTTTCACCCATACCACATCGCCATTGGCTAAAGTAATGTTACTCGATGCGTTGCGATCGCCATTTTTCACATCATCATTAAACAATTTAACTTTGACAGATGGCTGGCTTAAAACAGGATGCTGCGCCGCCAAAGTTAAACCATTAACAGATTCGACTTTGGCCGTTTTCACTTCTTCTGCCACAACATCTAAAGCATCACTACTCACCACCAATTCATTTAAGCTGTTGATGGTATCGGTATACGCATTTTCAGTTTTGGCTTTTTGCAACTCTGCCATTAAACGTGCTTTTTGAGTTTCAAACGCAGGGACTTGAACTGTAGCACCTTCTGTTTGAATCACATGATAGCCATATTGAGTTTTAATCGGCTGTGATACTTCACCAGATTTTAAGCTACCCACGGCTTTGTCAAAGGCATCGCCAAATACGCCTGCTTCATAACCTGCAACCTCACCACCTTTGGCTTTAGACTCAGGATCATCCGAATACTTTTGTGCAGCTGCAGTAAAGCTTGTACCTTGCTTAATTTCAGCTGCGGCTTGCTCTGCAAGTTTTTTAGCTGCGGCATCATCACGCGCATCGGTGGTGATTAAAATATGTTTCACTGTCGGTACAGCAGCACCTTTTTGAGTTTCGACAAACTTTTGATAAGCCTGTTGTAACTCTGCGTCAGTGACAGCCGTATTTGCAGGTGCAATATTGGCTGGAGTCACCACAATGTAATCGACATCAACGCTAGCAACCTGTTTAAAGGCATTGGCGTGCTGTTCATAATACGCAGCAATCTCTTGTGCATTTGTGGTGATGTTTTTCTTGTAGTCATCTAACTTAATGCTAGATAAATGCAAAGTACGTTGCTGGGTTTGTAAATTGGCAATTTGCTGAATATCAGACGGGCTAACTAAAGCATAATCGGTAAAGCTAGCACTCAGCATTTTTAACGCATGGTCTTGGCGTAAATTTGCCACAAGCGCCTGATTGGTCATGCCTACAGATTGCAGATAGTTCGCATACAAGCTTTCAGAAAACTTGCCATCTTGTTGGAAATTCGGTTGCTGTGCAATCATTTGTTCAATTTGTGCATCGCTCAAAGAAATCCCTAATTTCTCAGCTTGTTGTAATAACAAGGTACGTGCAACCAACGTATCTTTGGCTTTGTTTTGAATATAATTTTGATTCAATAGTGTTTCATCACCATTGGTATAGGCCAAGTATTGTTCTTTCAAGGAATTGGTCAGATTATCTAATTCTCGTTTTGAAATTTGCTGACCATTGACTGTTTGTGCAGTGTCTTCAGACTGACCTCCACTAAAATATCCTTCAATACCTACAAGTGCTAAAGGGGTCAAGAACAAGACGAGCAAAACTTTGCCCAACCAACCCTTAATAACTTTACGAAAAGATTCCATAAGTATTCCAATATTTTATTTGTGCGAGATTTTAACTGAAAACCCTCAACGAATGAATGCGTTGAAGCCGTTTATTGACATTATTAATAAAAAACGCGCCAATTGGCGCGCTTTCTTGGCATTTTAAAAGATTATGCTACTGAATCTTTTAAACCTTTACCCGCTTTAAAGCTTGGTACTTTGCTTGCTTTAATTTCAAGTGTAGCACCTGTTTGTGGGTTACGACCTGTGCGAGCAGCACGCTCTTTCACATTAAATGTACCAAAACCAACGAGGGTTACAGTATCACCCGCTTTAAGCGCTTCAGTAATAGAAGCAATTGTTGCGTCTAAGGCCTTACCTGCATCAGTCTTAGACAATCCCCCTTTCTCTGCAATTGCATCGATTAATTCTGATTTATTCATGAAAATTACGTCCTCTTAATATCGTTTATTTAAGGTCCAGAGATTTAATTTAAATTACCGTAACGCCTTTATAGCAATGCTTTGAGGGTAAAAGCAATACTCCCTGCACGCTTTTATGCAAAATAAATGGTAAAACGATGGAACTATTAGCCTCTATTCAGTTTTGCCCTAAAATACCCGATGTATAATAAAGCAACATACTTTAAGCCCCCTTTGCACAGAATTACTTTTTCGCGACATCTTCTTTTAATTGTTTATTTTCTTCAATCAACGCATCGACTTTGGCATGTAATTGCAGTACCAATTGCTCCAAATGTTGTAGGTCTTTTGCTGTCACCAAGCCAATTCTATTTAAAGAATGATTGACGCTATGGTCAATTAAACGCTCAACTTTATCTTTAGTATCAATGACCGACTCTTTGGCTTTTTCAGACACTTTTTCAACTGTTTGATCGGCAATTTCTGTAGTTTTAGATTCTAATTCCTCACCCACCTTGACCAGAGAGTCAAACAATTTATTGCCTTCTTCTTCTGCGCGTGAAAATGCACCTAAACCTGCTAGCCAAATTTGCTTGGTATATTTACGAAAATCGAGTGATGATTTACGTCCTGAGCGTAATTTATCTTTATTTTTCAATGTGGTTTCTGATTCAAGCAAATGCTCTTCTACGCTATCCGTCGTTTTTTCCATGAACCTCTCTCCTGCTTATTTTATGCGCACATAAATGTAATAAACCTACAAAATGCTTTCATAATAGCAAATTAAATACTTGATCGTTTTGCTAAACTGTTCTACAAAGCAAGATTATTCGCTGCGCTTCTTAGAATGTATTCTCAACGAAGCGCAAAACAAGGAATTCAACTTTAGATTTAGGGACTTGATTTTATGAGTGATTCGCAACAAAGACAAAGTAATCCACATTTGTTGCTGACCATGCTCATGATTGTGCTGGAAACAATTTTTAGCTTTATTCTAAAACATGATCGTGTGGTCGCTTTGCAGGCTAAAAAGTTTGTCGACCAGAAAATCACCATTAAAATTAATAGCTATATTCCTTATTTCGACATTTACGTGGAATTCAATCCAAACGGCATCTTATTTGACAGCAAAGCACCTGAACAAGCTGTCGATTTAGATGTGCGCACCACCCTCATAGATTTATTTAAAATCTTTATTTTAGGTAATCGTCGCAGTATTAAACACATGCGTATAGATGGTGACATTACCCTTAAAGATGAGTTTCGTGATCTAATTTTGCATTTTAGTGCACCCAAAGTTTTAGCTGACTGGAAACAATGGCTGAAAGAAGCACCGCAAGAACAAGAAGTGATTGGTTCTAAAAAGCGCATTGCCCCACTTTTAGACAAAATTGATGAACAACGCTCTAAGATCAACACCCTACAAGTTGAGCTT
This sequence comes from Acinetobacter sp. YH12211, assembly GCF_013418015.1. Taxonomy (NCBI): domain Bacteria; kingdom Pseudomonadati; phylum Pseudomonadota; class Gammaproteobacteria; order Moraxellales; family Moraxellaceae; genus Acinetobacter; species Acinetobacter sp. YH12211. Next base: position 46,092 of record NZ_VPCW01000011.1, on the reverse strand, counting down.
AAACAGCATAAAAACCGTATTCGTCGGATTGAACGTCGTCAAAAGCGCATTAACATCGCCTTTGGAGTAATAACAGTATTATTAATTACGTTATTAGTGTATAATTTATGGATCGTTTAAACGCATTAAAATATCAATAAAAACAGCGTAAATCCTTGCGCACGATATCATAATAAAATACTTGACTAATTTAGTCGGGATTCATACAATACCCATATCTAGTCTAATCATGTGTATCGAATCATGCGCTTAACAACTCGCGGTCGCTACGCAGTGACTGCTCTACTTGATTTAGCTTTGCAGCCAACTGAACAAACGATCACGCTTGCTGAAATTGCAGCACGTCAAACTATTTCTGTTGCTTATCTTGAGCAGTTATTCGCAAAACTTAAGCGCCACGGCTTAGTGTCTAGTGTTCGCGGTGCTAACGGTGGTTACCATTTAGCACGTAGTGCAAATGAAATCACTGTGCTAGAAATCATTGAAGCCGTAAACGAAACTGTTGATGCAACCCGTTGCGACCATAAAGGCAACTGTCAAAATGGTGCAATGTGTTTGACTCACGATTTATGGCAGGAACTCTCCCATCATATTGCCGACTATCTCGCTAAAATCTCACTTGCTGACTTAGTTGCGCGTGACAACGTACAAACTGTTGCCATTCGCCAGAACACAGCACCGTTTGATTCAGCTCTTTTATCGGTTACAGGTATTTGACATGAAACGTCCAATTTATCTTGACTACGCAGCAACCACTCCTGTAGATCCTCAAGTTGCAGAACGCATGATGGAGTGCCTGACTTTTGATGGGACTTTCGGTAATGCCGCTTCTCGTTCGCACGCTTATGGCTGGCAAGCAGAAGAAAAAGTTGAATATGCACGTGAACAAGTTGCGAACTTGATCAAAGCAGACCCACGTGAAATCGTGTGGACTTCTGGTGCAACAGAATCAGATAACCTTGCACTGAAAGGCGTAGCGCAATTCTATGCGTCTAAAGGCAAACACATTATTACCTCTAAAATTGAACACAAAGCCATTTTAGATACCTGCCGTGAGCTTGAATCTGAAGGTTTTGAAATCACCTACTTAGAGCCACAACCACAAACAGGTTTAATTACCCCTGAAATGGTTGAAGCAGCAATTCGTCCAGACACCATTTTAGTGTCGTTGATGATGGTCAATAACGAAATTGGTACGATTACCGATGTCGCTGCAATTGGCGAAATCACCCGTGCCAAAAAAATCTTCTTCCACGTTGATGCTGCGCAAGCTGCAGGTAAGGTAGAAATTGATTTATCTACCTTAAAAGTAGACTTAATGAGCTTCTCTGCACACAAAATCTATGGCCCTAAAGGTATTGGTGCGCTATTTGTACGCCGCAGTCCACGCGTACGCTTAAAAGCACAAATGCATGGTGGCGGTCATGAGCGTGGCATGCGTTCAGGCACACTTGCAACCCACCAAATTGTAGGTATGGGCGAAGCATTTGAACTTGCAGGCAAAAACTTGGCTTCTGAACAAGCCCGTTTACGTGTATTGCGCGACAAACTTTGGAATGGCTTGAACACCATGGAACAAGTTTTCCTGAATGGTCACCCAACACTAAACGTAGCCAACTATTTAAACGTCAGCTTCAACTTTGTTGAAGGTGAATCTTTAATGATGTCTCTTAAAGATGCTGCGGTATCTTCAGGTTCTGCGTGTACTTCAGCGACTTTAGAGCCATCTTATGTATTACGTGCACTAGGTCTTTCAGACGAACTTGCACACAGCTCAATTCGTTTCAGTTTTGGTAAATACACCACTGAAGAAGATATTGATCATGTCCTAACTGTGACTAAAGCTGCTGTTGAAAAGTTACGTGAACTTTCACCGCTTTGGGATATGTATAAAGAAGGGATTGACCTTTCTAAAGTAGAATGGACTGAACACTAATTCATCCCAAATCTAATGGCTTTGACAGGAAGCCATTAGATTGATAAAGGTAATTTCACCCCCATATTTATATTAAGGCTGACCCCGAGGTTTGGAGAAGCGACATGGCTTATAGCGATAAAGTAATTGATCATTACGAAAACCCTCGTAATGTTGGCGTTTTAGACAAAAATGCTGAAAACGTTGGTACAGGTATGGTGGGCGCACCTGCATGTGGCGATGTAATGCGTCTGCAAATTCAAGTGAATGACGAAGGCGTGATTGAAGAAGCACGTTTCAAAACTTATGGTTGTGGTTCTGCCATTGCTTCTAGTTCTTTGGTTACTGAGTGGCTTAAAGGTAAAACTTTAGATGAAGCACAAGCGATCAAGAACATTGATATTGCTACCGAACTTGCCCTTCCACCAGTGAAAGTACACTGCTCTGTATTGGCAGAAGATGCAATTAAAGCTGCTGTAGAAGACTATCGCAGCAAAAAGACCAAAGCTTAATTTGCTAAGTTTTGTGGAAAAACAAACGGAGTTTTCATGATCAATTTAACTGAAAATGCTGCAACTCATATCAGCAATTACTTAAAGAATCGCGGTAAGGGTGAAGGTATTCGCGTTGGTGTGAAAACTTCAGGCTGTTCTGGTTTGGCTTATGTACTCGAATTTGTAGATGAAGTCGATACGCACGACCAAATGTTTGAACAGTTTGGTGTTAAAGTTTTCGTTGATCCGAAAAGCCTAGTTTACCTAGATGGCATGGAAATGGACTATGTCAAAAATGGTTTAAACGAAGGTTTCGAGTTTAACAACCCCAATAAAAAAGGTGAATGTGGCTGCGGTGAATCGTTCACGGTATAACGCCACCTCCCTCTTTTTAGCTTAAAACAGTGTACAATACACTGTTTTAATTGCATTTATGCAGCCAATTTTGCACACTAATCGCGGATTCCATCTCCCATGAATCATTTTGAGTTGTTTAATCTTCCTGTTGCACTCGATATTGATTTCGCTACTTTAAAAGCTGAATTTTTAAAGCTACAGCAGCAATATCACCCCGACAAAGCCGAAGACAAAGATCAAGCCTTGATTAAATCTAGTAAAATTAATCAGGCGTTTAAACAACTCTCTGCGGTAGACAGTCGTGCTGCATATTTACTCTCATTGAAAAAGCAAGATTATCATCTCGATCAATCCATCCATGACTTTGAATTTTTACAAGATGCCTTGGAAATTCGTGAGCAATTGGATGATGCCAACTGTGCCGATGACTTACAGTCATTAAAGGTTGAAGTACAACAATGGGTTGATGGCTTAGTCCGTGAATTTAAAATTGACTATGCCGAAGAAGATTGGGCAGAAGCGCGTGACACTGTGCGTAAATTACGCTTTTTCATGAAAGTTATGGCTGACCTAGACAAAGCTGAAGATCGTTTCCTTGATGATGACAGTTTTGATTTAGACGATGATTTTTAATTTTAGTTTGTATTTTAATATTTAACGGGCAAAGGATTTTACATAATGGCGCTCTTGCAAATTGCAGAACCAGGTCAATCAAGTGCACCGCATGAACATCGCATTGCGATTGGCATTGACTTAGGCACCACTCATTCATTGGTTGCCACAGTTCTTTCTGGTAAAGCCAAAGTCTTGCATGATGAGCAAGGTCGCGTGCTACTGCCTTCTATCGTCCATTATGCAGAGCAAAATACACATTATGGCAATGCTGCTGCGCCATTTATTACTACAGACCCTAAAAACACGATTGTTTCAGTCAAGCGTTTTATGGGTCGTTCTAAAGCGGACATTAAATTTCAACATCCATACACGTTAGTGGGTGAAGACAATCAAATGCCTGCTTTTGAAACAGCTCAAGGCCGTAAAACACCTGTTGAAATTTCGGCAGAATTACTTAAACAACTCAAAGACCGCGCAGAAGCCAGCTTACAAAACCCTGTAAATGGTGCAGTGATTACTGTTCCTGCTTATTTTGATGAAGCTCAACGCCAAGCCACACGTGACGCTGCCGAGCTTGCAGGTTTAAAAGTATTGCGTTTATTGAATGAACCGACTGCAGCAGCGGTTGCCTACGGTTTAGATCAAGACACCAACTTGGCTCAAGACCGTAACTATGTGATTTACGACTTGGGCGGTGGTACGTTTGACGTTTCTATTTTACGTTTCTCTCAAGGTGTTTTTGAAGTTTTAGCCACAGGCGGCCACACTGCTTTAGGTGGTGATGACTTAGATCGTCTGATTGTAAAATGGGCAAAAAAACAGCTGAATATTGAAAGTTTAGATGATGCAGAATATGCACACTTTATTGTGTCTGCACGTAAAGCCAAAGAAGCGCTCAGCAATGCAGAAAGTGTTGAATTAAAACTGTTAGAGCACACGCTGCAATTAGACCGCGCAAACTTTGAAAGTATTATTCAGGTTGCTTTAGATAAAACCATTAGTGTATGCAAACGTGTATTACGCGATGCCAAACTTGACCTAGATGACATTCAAAATGTAGTTTTAGTTGGTGGTTCAACACGTTCTTATGCCGTGCAAAAAGCTGTTCGTGAAGTATTTAATCAAGAACCATTATGCACAATTAACCCAGATGAAGTGGTTGCAATTGGTGCATCAATTACCGCCAATCAACTAATTGGTAACAGCAAAGATGGTTCGTTGCTATTAGACGTTACCCCACTGTCTTTGGGTTTAGAAACCATGGGCGGTTTGGTGGAACGCTTAATTTCACGCAATACTGCAATTCCTGTAGCACGTCGCCAAGAATTTACCACTTATCAAGATGGCCAATCTGCCATGTTGATTCATGTGGTACAAGGTGAGCGTGATTTGGTAGAACATTGTCGTAGCTTAGGTCGTTTTGTGCTACACGGTATTCCACCAATGACTGCGGGTCAGGCACGCATTGAAGTTACGTTCCAAGTCGATGCTGATGGCTTGCTCAGTGTTTCTGCTAAAGAAACCACTTCTGGTGTGACTGCAAATATCGACATCAAGCCATCTTATGGTTTATCTGAAGCAGATACCGAGCGTTTGCTGCTAGATGGTTTCAAATATGCAGAAGAAGACAAGCAATTGCGTCATTTGCATGAAACCAAAGTTGAAGCACAACGTGAACTTGAAGCTTTACAACAAGCCTTAAAAGTAGATGCACAACTATTAAGCCCAGAACAATTAGAAGCTTTAAATACTGCCAAAGCGCAGTTGGAAGCCGAATTGACTGGACAAGACATTAAAGCCATTGAACATGCTGTTGAACAGCTTAAAATACACAGTGATGCTTTTGCTGCAATTCGTATGAATCAACATATTGATACAGCACTTAAAGGCACTAAACTCGACGACTGGTCAAACTCAAACTAATTTAAGGTAAAGATTATGCCACGTATTAAAGTACTTCCACATGCGCAATTCTGCCCAGAAGGTGCTGAGTTTGAAGTCGAACAAAATGCCAACTTATGCGAAAGCTTACTTGAAAATGGCATTAAAATTGAACATGCTTGCGATATGTCTTGTGCATGTACCACTTGCCACGTTGTTGTTCGTAAAGGCTTTGACAGCCTAGAAGAAATGGATGATGTTGAAGCTGACTTATTAGACCGTGCTTGGGGTTTAGAGCCTGACTCTCGTCTGTCTTGCCAAGTTAAAGTTGTGGATGAAGATTTAGAAGTTGAGATTCCAAAATACACGATTAACCATGCTTCTGAAAATCACTAATCCACTTAAATAAAAAAGAGGGCTTAAAAATCCTCTTTTTTATTTTATTACTTATAAAAATATATCTATAATAAAAAACTTACTAAAATTCTACTTATTTTACCTTTATTGAAGAAATACTTAAGATGAAAGACTATATTCCATATGAATTACGCTCAATAGCCAATCAAATCGACCCCCATTTAGATTTATATTGGCAAGAAAATTTCCAAAATTTATTTTCTCAAATTAATCTTGAATATAGGGAGATGATAAGCAATCAAATTCTTCAAAAAAAATCAATTTATTGGAATAAAGCCGATAATTCATTTAAAATTACTAAACAATTTAATTTTCCTAATTTTATAGAATCTATTCCAAATTTAGGAATAAAGAATCTTGCTGAGAAAATACTGGTCTCCTGTTCTCATCTTGAAAAATATACCGATGCTCTTGAAATTGCTAGCTTTGTCGAAGGCCTATTAGCACAGATAAATAAAATAGATACTGAAGAAAACCTCTCTCTTCAAAAATATAAAAATGAAATTAAAACCTATTGTATTTACCATATTGCCCATATAATTAAAAATAAACCAATTATTACTACTGAAAGTAATATAAGAAATTTAGATTCTGATGTAATCAAAGTTTTTATTAATGAAGTTTATTTAAAACACCAATTACTACAATTCTGGTTTAAAACAGTTCAGTTGCGAGAACTAAAACAACAAAAAAATTCATTATTTCATGAATTCATTGTTCAACAAAAACAATTACGACAATTAGAAATTGTAAAAACTTCAAAATATTTTTTCTGTCTTTCCCAACCCGCTAATAATAAAAATATTAATACCTTCTCTATCCGGAGATTTTTAACAGAAGAAAAAAGTTTAGTATCAGACATTTTCTACCTTAACGGTGTTTCTCTTAATTTAAGCAAATTAAATGATAAGTTATATATCGATAATTTCCACTCGCAAATGGAAAAAATCGTAACTATAGAAAAACAAATTGGAGATGAAGTCACCAACTTTATTGAGAAACTTCAAGAACACAATAATATTGCCCTTTTACCATTACTTTTAAGACCTTTAGACTCTTCAGGTATGAGTATGGAAAAAGTAGTAGAAGAAAGATTAATAGAATTTGAAAAGGATCTTATTTTAAATATATTAGAGCCAACTGCCTTATTTTTAAAATCAAAGATCAATCACCAAGATGAATATGACTACATATATATTAGCTTACGTGAAATTTTTTCTGATATTTTAAATTATTACCATGACTTCCAAAGTCAACCAGCCGTATTATTTGATAATAAAGCTAAACTATTTTTCTATCGATTAGTATCTTGGTTAAATTTATTAGAAAAAAGAAATAAAGAAATATTTAGAAAACAAAATTTTGAAGAATGGAATTTACAAAGTGAAAAAATGTATGAATCTATAAATGAATTGTCATTAATTATTAAAACATCTTTAAATAATTACAGAGAAACTTATAAAGCTATTAAAGAGTTAGAACGAGAAATCTCTTCAAGCAATAGTATTATAAGTAAAATTTTTAATACAAAGAAGAAAAAGGAAGATTTATTACTTGAGCAACATCAAAAATTAAATAAAATTAAAGTCGATGCTTTTCTAGATATCATACGAGTACCAAAAAAATATCCTCATTTAACTGTTTATCTTGAATATGAATCTCAAATTTCAGTTAATGAAAAAGAACGACATTATGCTTTTTCTGTTGGTAACAATGGTATTTCACGTTTACCAATTATGATTCAACTACCAGAAGATAAATCTAAATTTAATTTAAATGAAATACACAATAATTTATCTTTTGATATAAATTTAGCCAATCAAAAATGGGTTTAAAATGCAAAAATAAAGGCTGTCTAACAGCCTTTATTTTTCACAATTGTAAACTATGAAATCTAGCCCATCTTACTAGCTTGATTATCTCGTTCACCTTCTCCATGAAGATTATTCGATTTTGGATCAAATTCTGAATTTTTCACCGGTTGCTCAGCCACCATATCTTCGAGTTTCAGTTTCACGATGCCTTGAGAGTTGGTCAGATGTTGCTGGGTTTGAATACGCTTGATCATTTTTTCCAGTACCGTAATCAGTTCAGGATACTCAAAGTTTTGCACTTCATCTAAGTTCAGCAATAAATGAAAACCTTTATATTCGTAGTCAAACCAACGCTGATAATCCGACTTGCTGGCCGCATATTTTTCCATCACTTGCCAAGTTTTTACAGGACCTTGAATCCCCTTTAAAAAGATCGGTGCTTTCGGAGCACACAAATAATCATTTTTAATCAGTTTATAAGTGTCATCTGAAAGTAAAATTTCATCAACTTCGGCCGCACTTTGCAAACGCGCAGCTAAGTTAGCATCACGCCCAACAATGGTATATGCCATCCGATGTGCTGCACCGTAGTTCCCAACGTGGCAATATCCTGTACTGATACCCATACGAATATGTAAAGGCGGATAGCCCATTTTGACCCAACGTTCGCGTAACAATTTCATTTGCTGACGCATCGCAATAGCCATCTCTACACAAGTTTTAGCATCTTGTTCAACACCTTGCGTATTTGGATCACCAAAGAAAATTAAAATCGCATCACCCATAAACTTATCCACCGTCGCTTCATATTGCTTGGCAATTTCGGTCATGTGGCTTAAATAATCATTGAGCAGGAATGCTAAATCATCTGGAATTAGTGTTTCAGAAAGTTCAGTAAAGCCTTGAATATCAGAAAAGAAAATCGTCATTTTTTTACGTTTATATTCAATTTTCGCTTCCGACTCACCTTTCATAATCGATTGCCACAACTGCAAAGGTGCATAGCGACTAAGCTGATTCGCAAATTCCATATAGCGGTTCATTTGTGTGTAGTAATGGTCTTTCTTTGCCGTGGTATAGCGGATACGACGTGCCTGATAGGCACTGCCCATGCCAAAGTAAAAGATCATACATAAAAAGGCTAAAATCGTAAGTTCGGTACTGCTTTGTTCAAAATATTCGTTAAAACCAAAAATAAAAATATTACAAAAATAAAAAACTGTGACCGCCAATAAGGATGCCAATGCCACCAAAAAGAAAGAAACTTTAATATAAATGGCGGTATATAGCAGCGCAAATAAAGCGGCAAAAGTAAGTACCAAATTCAGATGTACCGCAGACAAACATACTGCGACTACCACAATATCAATAATAAACAGGATATTACGCTTGGCTTGATGACTATATTTATATTGCAGCCAACGCGAAAATTTAGGAATTATCAGTAATAAAAAAGTAAGAAAAAACGGAAGGTAAATTTGATAATTGGTATCGGCGTAGGTGTAGTGATAGACCACCATAATCAGGGATAAACTTGCATACCCGACTAAACGATGCAGAAATTCGAATTGTTTGGGATCTCTTTCCATCCAATTGTACATGAACACCGCGGCCTACTCCAATCTAGGATTAAAAAGCCACGCATCCTGCGTGGCAATTCATTTCAATTAATCCATTCGCCAGTCAAATGGCATATCGCCTTGACCACGCAGAGCAAGCATCAAGGTTTGACGCATGTGAGCCAAAACTTCATTGCTGTATGGTACAGCTGGCGTACCCCAAACTGGTTTAGGCCAAGCCACATCATTTTGATAACGCACGACGTGATGAAAATGCAATTGTGGAACCATATTACCTAAAGCCGCCACATTCATTTTATCGGCACGGAATACACGTGATAATTGGCTAGATAACCAGCTAGATTCACGTAAAAATTGTTCTTGGTCTGCCTGGCTTAATTCGTATAGTTCTGTAACCCCTGGCACACGTGGAATTAGAATTAACCAAGGGAATTGCATATCATTCATTAAACGACATGTTGACAGAGGAAAGTCGCCTACAAAAAAAGTATCTTGAGCAAGTTGTGGATGCAAACTAAACATATCTTTATAAATGACGCAAATTGTAATGATGGGTAATACTATCACATCCCTAGTGAACTGAGTATGATTCCCATCATGTTTCGATGTAAATAAAGTGCAATTTTAACCAAATTCATCATGAATAATATTCATTATAGAATCAGAGGTTTCTTAGCAAATATTCATAAATTTACCGATATGATATTTGGATCAATTTGCATTTTTAAACTCAGCTGTGCAAAGTTTTTAGCAGGCTGTTTAATAGATCGGCAATAAATTGAATCCGCTTTTCAGCTTCCTCCAACATCACCATCACTTTTAAACGCTGTCCACCATCCATACGGAAATAGGTCGGATGTTTTTGCATCACTTGAATGATGCTCATGGCTTGCACAGGTGTATCTGGTGAAAATTCGATATGACCGCCATTTGTACCAATATCAATTTTAGTGATGCCCAACTGCTCTGCTTTTAAACGCAGTTGATGTACAGCAAATAATTGTTTCACCGCTTGTGGTGGAATACCAAAACGGTCAATCAACTCCATACGGATATGATCAAGCTTTTCTTGAGTATCGGTATTACTAATGCGTTTGTAGAACAATAAGCGCTGATGCACATCGCCCAAATAATCATCTGGAATTAAAGCAGGCATGTGCAGGTTGATTTCTGCAGTTAAAGACAATGGTGCATCGAAGTTAGGGGTTTTACCTTTTTGAATGGCTTTGGTGGCTTTTTCCAGCATTTCCATATACAGGCTATAACCAATAGCTTGCATTGAACCGCTTTGTTGCTCACCCAGTAATTCGCCCGCACCACGAATTTCCAAGTCTTCGGTTGCCAGCATAAAACCTGCACCCAAAGTTGAGGCACGCTGAATCGCATCCAAGCGTTTTTCAGCATCGCCTTTTAAGCCCTTAATGGAAGGTACCAGCAAATACGCATAAGCTTGGTGATGCGAACGTCCAACACGACCACGTAGTTGGTGCAACTGCGCCAATCCGAGTTTATCTGCACGTTCAATTAAAATGGTATTGGCATTTGGAACATCAATCCCTGTTTCAATAATGGTTGAGCAAACCAACACGTTATATTCTTTATGATAAAACTGCTGCATGACTTGCTCTAATTCACGCTCGCGCATTTGCCCATGCGCAACTGCAACCCGCGCTTCTGGTACCAATTCACGAATGGTTTCAGCACTACGCTCAATGGTTTCCACTTCATTATGCAGGAAATACACCTGACCACCACGTAACAATTCACGTAAAATGGCTTCTTTCACCGTATCGCCTGTATGCTCTTGCACAAAGGTTTTGACCGCTAAACGGCGTGCAGGTGGTGTAGCAATAATGGATAAATCGCGCATACCGCTAAATGCCATATTTAAGGTACGTGGAATTGGCGTTGCGGTTAAAGTCAGCATATCCACATCGGCGCGCAGCGCTTTAATACGTTCTTTGTCACGCACCCCAAAACGATGTTCTTCATCGACAATCATTAAACCCAACTGCTTGAACTGAATATTTTCTTGCAGAATTTTGTGCGTCCCAATCACAATATCGACTTTGCCTTCAGCTAAATCTTCAATGGTTTTTTGATGAGATTTGCTTGAACCAAAACGCGATAAGACTTCAATACGCACAGGCCAGTCGGCAAAACGGTCTTTAAAAGATTCATAATGCTGTTGTGCCAACAATGTGGTCGGAACCAATACCGCGACTTGTTTATTATTCTGTACCGCGACAAATGCAGCCCGCATGGCGACTTCGGTTTTACCAAAACCAACATCACCACAGACCAAACGATCCATTGGTTTTGCCAGTTGCATGTCATGTAAAGTCGCTTCAATTGCATTGGCTTGGTCTAGGGTTTCTTCATAAGCAAAGCCACTGGCAAATTGCATATAAAGACTATGATCCAACTCAAAAGCAAAACCCGGTTTAGATTGACGACGTGCCTGAATATGCAGTAATTCTGCTGCCACATCGTGAATTTGTTCCAACGCTTTGCGTTTGGCTTTATTCCATGCATCTGTGCCTAATTTATGCAAAGGCGCAAGGTCTGGATCACCACCGCTATAACGGCTGATTAAATGCAAATTGGTAACAGGTACATACACTTTTGCAGCATCGGCATAATCAAGTTGTAAAAACTCATGCTCTTGCTCATCAATATTTAAAGTAATTAAACCTGCATAACGCCCTACGCCATAATCAATATGTACCACAGGTGCACCAATGCTTAACTCGGTCAAACTGCGAATTAAAAACTCTTCAGAAACTTCCTGCTGACGTTTACGACGGCGCTGCACCACACGATGTTCATACAACTGATTTTCTGAGATTACACTCAATTGATCTTGAATGACCAAGCCGCGATCTAAAGGTGCATTGGTAATCGCAATGGCTTGTAAAGACTGCTGAAATGCCTCAAAACTCTCCACTTGTGGAATTTCACCCAAAGCGGCACGCAACGCATCTTTTAAGGTTTCACGACGACCTGCACTTTCTGCCACCAATAAAACAGGATGATTGGCCGCATCAATATATTGCTTAACGGCATGAAAGGGTTGTTCTTGTTTAGGATCAACCGCCAAACGTGGTGGTACAAGTGTGCTTAAGTTCACTACACCTGCTTTTTGCTCAAAAGCTTCGGGCGATGCAATCACACGTCCAAATTGATTCAGTTGTTCTAATAATTGATTTGGTTGTAGGAATAATTGCTCAGGCGGCAAAATCGGCTGGTCGATGTTATGACGTCTGTCCTCATAACGATACAGCACATCTTTCCAAAATTGAGTTAAACAGTCATCCACCGCCTTATCTGTAATGACAATGCAATGCTTTGGTAAGTATGAAAGTAATGTATTTTGACCTTCAAACTGTGCTTGAGTGAAGAATAACGGAAAATAAAACTCTAAACCAGGCGATGCAATGCCTTCTAACACATCCTGATACACAGGGTTCTTTTTCGGGTTTGCCGTTGGGAAACTTTCTGCATAGCGGTCACGGAAAATCGTACGACCTTCTTTTAATGGAAATTCTTTGGCGGGTAAAACCGTAAAATTCTGCAAACTTTGGGTGGTACGCTGCGTTTCTGGATCAAAAAACTTTAAGGTTTCAACTTCATCATCAAATAAATCAATACGGATGGGTGCTTCCTGTCCCGAAGCATAAATATCCATAATACTGCCACGCACAGCGAATTCACCATGATCATAGACTGTATCGACCAGATGATAGCCTGCTTGTACCAAACGCTGCTTTTGTTGTTCCAAAGCAAACTTTTGCCCAACACGAATATCGAAATGCTCGCCTAACACCCATGAGGTTGGTGCAACACGTTGTGCCAAAGTGGTTGCCGAAACCAACAATACACCTTGCTGCGGCATATTGGATAAAATCGCCAAACGCTCCGACACAATATCTTGATGCGGTGACAAGCGGTCATAAGGCAAAATTTCCCAATCGGGGAAAATAGTCGGTTTTACCCCGTAAAATTCTAATTCGCTTTCTAACTGCGCCAAATGTTGTTGATTGCGCGCGACAATCACAAATAAATGCTGATTCTGCTGACCAATTTCTTTAAATAATAATGCTGCGGCAGAACCTTGTAGATTACCAATCCAGCGTTTTTCGCCAGCTTTCAGTTGTGCTAAATTGAGTTGGGAAATTTCGTGTTGGAACATGTATATAGCTTTAGGGTCTAAACAACATGGGGCTTATACTAGCACGATGAATTGACGGTTTTACGTAATTTTTTTCATCCACCATTACAGCGTATTTAATTGCAAAATTTTATAAAACAGCGAGCTTTAAAGTTTGATACACACGCCTCTTTACTTTTGATCACGTAAAAACTGTCGATAATAATCATTCAATTTTTTAACAATCGCTTTAAATTCCAGTAAGTTTTCTTCGGTATTACCAAGCATTGTGTTAAAACGCTGTTGCGCAATTTCCAGATCAATTTTTTCATTGATAATCATAGCTGTAGAATACAGCTGTGCCAAATCATCAAACTGCTGCATACGGCGGTTAGATAAATAATTTAAACGCTCTGCCAAAACATCGTTAAGCAAAATACCATCGACCATATAGCCTTGTTCCGCATCCCATTGAATATTCTGTGCTTCTAAATAGGCAATTTCTTCGAGATTGGCTTTATTTTTAAACAACCCTGTAAGTTTGCTGAACATTTTGAACCTATAAATTGGCGAAATCAAAGTGAATGCTGCAGAGTTTAAATGCTTCACTAAAATAGATGCAACTGATCAGGGTGATTTATGCTCCCCTGATGTTATAAGTCAGTGTTTCAACCCCACTTTGCTTAGGCTATTTATAATGATGCATATTTTGCATCCTGCCAAATGCAAAAAAGCATCTTGAAGATGCTTTTATAACAATCAAAAAATGACTTAAAGCTTATTTGCCATAAGTTTGCTGTAAATACTTCACAATCTTAGCTGATTCAAAAAGCTGAGTCTGGGTATTTGGATCGATTAAAAATGGGACTTGAATATTATCACCCATGACTTTTAATACCTGCTCACGCTTACCACCTGCCAGTGGCACATATTTACCCGGTTTTAAACGTAATTTTGCCAAGCCTTGATCTTGCCAACGCTCTTTGGCTACATTATGAAATTTGAATGGCAACTCCAGTTCAGTCAATACACCACGTACTACACGTGTATAAGGACTTCCCTCAAAACCCCACAGTTCAATCAGTTGTTCAGGTGCAGCGCGCTCTACAATTTTCTGGTTAATCCACACACCACGTGCACCATTCAATAACGTGCCTGCAAGTGCAACATAAGGAATTTTAGGAAAATGCGCGTATTTTTTTGGCGTTTTTCCACTTTTGCCATAATGTTTGAATAAATGATGAATGATCTGCTGTGATTCATAGAGCTGATCACCTGTATTTTCATCAATTAAAAATGGAAACTGAGTTTTACCACCCAGTTGTTTCACCAAAGGTCGATATTTTGTGCCGCCTTTGGGGCATGGATAAACCTCATAATCCAAATTTAACAAGGTCATGACTTCGCGTACACGACGGCAAAATGGTGAACCTTCAAACTCATATAACTTTAAGGCTTTTTCGGGTTGCTTAGGAAATGCTGTCCCATTCACTCCACGTCCACCTTCGGTGAGCATAGATGCCACTGCCTGAATGACTTTAATTTGATGATGCACCATTTTGTTTTCCTTGTGATGTGCTCAGCAATTTGATGACTGCGCCATCAAACCGCTTATAAATCGACCAACTTTTCTTTTGCCACAATAATACCGTTGTTATCAGCATAGACATAATCGCCCGAATTAAAAGTGACTTGTCCGAAATGCAAACTCATATCCACTTCACCCACGCCTTTGCGGTTACTTTTTTGTGGAATTGAAGCCAAAGCATGTACGCCTAAATCAAGTGCTGCAATTGCATCGACATCACGTACACAGCCGTAAATGATCACGCCATTCCAGTGATTTTTCACTGCGGATTCAGCAATCAAGTCACCCATTAAGGCACAGCGCATAGATGCCCCACCATCTACCACCAAAACTTTGCCTGTGCCATCGGTTGCCAATAACTCTTTTACACGTGAGTTATCTTCAAAGCATTTTACAGTCACAATTTGACCACCAAAAGTTTTACGTGCACCGTAACTTTTGAAAAATTTACCATCCAAAGATGGAATCACCACTTGAAGGTCATGTTCTGGATGGTCATCTAATAAGTCACAAGTTACGAATGGTACTGTAGACACGTTGTTCCCCTTTTACTTGGTTTTTTGTATTTGTAAATTATCATAAATTTGAAATTTATGAATTTGCGATTGCGCTGCCTCGACCATAGTATGAGTCACTTGCGTAGCATTTACTGGCTTATATGTAAAATGATCGGGAATAAATCGTGATATTTTAAGATACAGCTTTTGTCCTAAATCTTCTAAACGCCGTTGTTCGTTGCGCTCACCCAATAATAAAGATGGACGCAAAATTGATACTTTGTCTAAATCCAAACTTTCAATATATTGTTCTAGCTCACCTTTGACACGATTATAAAATACGGCTGATTTGGCTTCTGCTCCCAAAGCACTGACCAATATGTAATGCGTACCCTTCGCCTGCAATAATTCGGCAAAATGTGCATTGATGGTATAGTCCACAGCATAAAATCCCTGCTTTGAGCCTGCCTTTTTTAAGGTTGTGCCTAAACAACTGAATGCATGACTATAACCGCTCACATCTTCATCATTGAGCAATAAAAAGTCTTCGAGGAGTAACGTCTGGACTTTTTCTAAGCGATTTAATTCCGAGCAAGGTCTACGCAAAACAACGGTGATATTTTTACATTCAGGCAGCTGATTAAGCTGTTTGACCAATTGCTGCCCAACTAAACCATTCCCACCAATTACAATTGCATTTTGAATAGAATTTGTCATTTTTTAAACAATCTCTGAGGCTTAAAGCTAATCTACCTGTTTCTTTCTGATTTTTCTGCAGCTAAAATGTTGTCAAAGCATGTCAAGACTTGACTTAACTGTCTAGTTTCATCAAAATATGGCACTTGTTTACGGGCTGGTGATAATTCTTCTGATGTTGGTTTTCGGAAGTAATTGCAGCCCGCCCAGACCAATCTATTTCAAGGAGTGCACGAGTGGCAAACTCTGCTCAAGCTAGAAAACGTGCTCGTCAAAACGTTAAAGCACGTAAACACAACGCAAGCTTACGTTCTATGGTTCGTACTTATTTAAAACGCACAATCGCTGCTATTGCTGCAGGTGATTATGCGGTTGCTACTGAAGCTTACAAAAAAGCTGTTCCAGTAATTGACCGTATGGCTGATAAAGGCATCATCCATAAGAACAAAGCAGCTCGTCATAAGAGCCGTTTAAACGCTCAAGTTAAAGCTTTAGCTTCTAACTAAGTGTTAAACAAAAGAAGCCCGTTAAGGGCTTTTTTTGTGCCTGCTGTTTCGATAATTTATCAAATTAAGCAATCTTTAGTTTCTGCACGCCAATTACATCACTTCAAATACACCTGCCACCATAAAATAAAAAACATCTCCTGAACTGGTCAAAAGGTGTTTTAAATTAATGAAGATGAATAATTCAGATGAGGAATTATTTCAGCATCAGTCGTAAATTTTGTGGACTTAAATAAGCCAGTTGCAAACTGTTATTAGCCTTTAATTGCGTTCATTGCTGATTCGCACCACCTGTGCAACCATAACGAATTAAACGCGCGCGGTTTTCTTTTAGGTAGCCATGCTCTAAATCAAAACACTGACTCCCCTGACGAATCGTTCCCGAAGCTGTGTGCATTTCCCAGACCTGACTGTCTTTAGATGTACTGCAGCTTGCAAGTGAGACCACATTGCCGTTGTTAGTTAAGCACTGATCCATTTCTGCTTTGCTGTGAATACGCCCCAAACCATCATAAATCCACTGCTCAGTTGCATCGCCTGTACAGCCACTTGCTCCACTAATGTAAGCATTTTTCTGACCACTCGCCAAAGTTTCAACTTTCAAACAGTTATTTCTGTTTTTCATTAGTGTTGCTTCAGCCACAATATTTTCATTGCCTAAACCCAATCGCTCCACAAAATTGTGCAATGCTGTTTCCGCTTCAGGCTTAGTCTTTTCTAAATCGGCACGATAAACATTCATCCAGCGGTTTAAACGATAAATCGTATTTTGCTGTTGTTCATAACGCTGTAATTGTTGCTGTGCAGTTGCACTTAGCTCTTGACGATAATCTGCATAAGAATCATACAATAGTTGTGCAGCAGGTTTTAAAGCCACCACAGCTTGACTGGCTTGCGCTTCCAACTGCTTCTGAAAATCAGGCATTTCAACTTTTCTTAAAGCTTCATAGCCATGTGTACGACCAATTTTTACCGCAGGTTGAATACTATCGCTATATTGCGGAATATTCAGTGTCGATAATAACTTCTCGGCATGATTGGCTTTTTTACAGTATAAATTCACCTGTTTTGGCTGCTCAGCAAGTGCTAAATTGACATGCAGTTTATTGGCATTGCTGGTCATACGGTTAGGTGCCAATGCCACGTTCTGATTACGATTGGCATATTGAACATCTAACCAACATGCGGCATTTTCAGCAGCACGATTTGCCACAGGTAAATTATAAACATTACCCCAGTTACTGCGTGCAGCAGGATACAACACACCTTGCTGAGTTTCAGGATCATATCCGCCAATAATAGTAATTACAGGCACACCAAATAAGCGCGGTTTTAAATAATATCCATCGGCACTGTTGTACCAAACCTGATTGGAGCTTGGTACTTTTGGATAAACCACTTCCATTTGGCGTGTGTCTTTATTCCAAATTTTATAACCACTTGGTGAGCTTTCATCCCAAACATGTCGCGCCCCAAAGTGGGGGTTGAATCCGAATATGGGTACTGTAACCCGTGTAATGGGTATAACGCGAAATGCTACTGTTGGTTGCACCACCTGACATCGCATCCCAACCATAAGCATATTGTTTCAGGAAGTTAGGCACACCATTTTTGCCATCACCCAAGTTTCGAGTATGCCACGCTAAGTTACCGCGCATTTATTACGATACGCAATATAGCCCCAACCGCTGTCTGCATGGTGTGCAGCCCAGAACATATTTTCACCTTGTGAACCCGAATAATGCCCTAGACCATAATGATGTCCAATTTCATGGCTGAACTCGTTGCCCACAGAATCATACAGGGTCAACATACCATTACCGCCACTTAAACCATGCGTTTGATCACCATTTGTATATTTACCTCGTGCATGATGGGCAATTACAGTTTGTGTAAGTTGTGGCTGTTGATGACTCAACATCGAGGCACTGGTCACCCCCCAGTTGGCCAAGTTAATTCCTACACTAAAGGTCGATTTTGCAGTATTTTCCCGCATGTCCCCCGACTAGACACCACCTTCACCCGCACTTTGGGTATCGTAAATCGTGCCGTTGGCGACCATCACTCGATCTAGCTGAATGTCATCATATTTTGCCACGGTCATTTGTGCCGCAGGAATGGTTTGGAAATAATCGGTACCCGCTTTTTCAGGCTCTAATAACATATAATGCCCGCCCGATTTCGGTGGTGCAGTTAGTAGACCGATACGAATATTATTGAGTACCAATTCACCCGGTGCGGCAAAATCAATTTTTTCTGCTTCGAGTGCACCAGTACGGTTTTTAGAATCGACCAAACTCAGCTTTAAACCGGGACGTACTTCATCCCAATTTAATTTAGCCGACCACGCACGCTTACTATACAACACCTCAGCACGACCATCTTGATTGCTCTGGTCTGAAGCAGGAATCTGGGTTGGATCAAGTAAAGCAACACGACGTAACAAGCGTTCATTTTGATACACTTCAAGCTGCAAAGTGTCGATATTGTCCATGCCCTGATTTGGTGTAACCAATAATAATGCTTCTTTTTCTGCGGTCAAACGTGGCATTTTTTTCGCCTCGTTACCATTCGGATCAACCACATGCCCTTGAGCAAATTGAATCATTGCCTGAAAATCACCTTCTAAATCATTACGCACTTCACGTGATTCAGAATTGGCGTTGTAATCATAAAACCCAAGTGCCGATTGATTGATGACATCTTGTGTAGGTTCAGGGTAAGGATTAGCCACATTACCCACAGGTGGTTGCTGAGGAATTTCCGGTGGTATTGGATTTTCTTGATTTGAATTCCCAGCGGTATCTCCCTCGCCACCACCGCCACCACCACATGCGGCAAGCATGGATGATAATATACATACACTTAATAGACTAAGCGAAAACCGAGTCACACTTTTCATTATTTATTCCACCCCAATGTCAATTTATGACAAAAAATATAAAAATAAACACATATTTTTCAATAACTTGTATTTTTATATTAAATAGATGTATAAAATTATGCAATTCTCAATTTCATATCGCTTTATATTTTCAACACAATTTTATTAATTTTTCTTTATAAAAATCAGCGAATTTTTAAAGCAGCACACAGATTGATAGACAATATTTGATCGAGTTTGCGCTCACAACTGCATAAAATGAAGGAAAAAAAGAGAATAAAATTTGAATTATTTTTTTAATTTCTGACAGACGGTATTCTATCGTACTGAATGGATAGCACTAGAATATGCGTTCAATGTTCTGCTTAAACTTTCTGACGAAATTGCGAGATATCTAAAGTGTGAATCTGACCGCGCCAAATCCATTTTAGCTTGGATTCTAAAAACTCATCACCTTCAAACCAAACGAATAAACCTTCCATCATGTCTGGCCAATCGGCTTGCGTAACTTCATTACGTCCAGAAATCACCGCGATAATTGCAGCTAAAATCGTATCATGACTCACAGCCAAACTCAGTCCGTATTGGTTGGTTGGATGGGTGTTATAAATCAGCTCAAGGACATCCACGACACCATGAATCGGATGTTTCATGCCGGGCAAGGCATTATTCACAAAACTATTAATAAAGCCTAAAGCACCCTGTTTCTGAAAATATGGGCCTGCCTGTTTGATATCAAGTACAAAGCTTCCTGGTTCCACCAATAAACCTTGTTCTATAATTTCAATGTGATGGGTATTTGGTTCAAGGGTAATGCCATCTGCCCCACGAATCATTAAAGCAGCCGTATCGACACAACGCTGAATAGGACTTGAAATACAGTGTTGAATCACCCGATCTGTATTTCCAACCAAGTAGCCTCCCCATGCTTCGGCTAAATCGCGACCTTGTTCGGTCAATTGTAAATTATAGCCAGCCAAACCCTGACCAACGACAATTTCACGAATAGAATGACGGGTAAACAAAGTCACAGGCGTCTGAGCATCAGGCAATAAATCAATTGCTTTAAGCATACTTGCAGGGAGTAGTTCTAATGCCATGATCTAGCCAAAATTTTAACTTGGTTGCTTGACACTATACCATGTTCAGCACTTTGCTCAATCTGACTTCGCCATAAGTCCAAGTGCTTGTAAGGCAATCTGTTTCATCTGCGTATTTTTATAGGCGATAAAACCACCATTTAACAATGTATCGCGCTGATTATATAAAAATGCCCGCCCCTGAAAATCGACCAATCCACCACCTATTCGTTCCAATAAACATTGTCCTGCACTGGTGTCCCACTCAGAAGTCGGATGAAAACGTGGGTAAATATCGACACGATCTTCCAAAATCATGCAGAATTTATAAGCACTACCTGCTTTTAGTTCTTCAAAATTGGTCAACTGCGCCAAGCTTTTTAAATAGTCTGCATAGTGTGATTTTTTTTGACTACTGTGGCTTAATCCAATTTTTAGAACTGAAGATGTTACCGTGGGTTCAGACTGATAGAGATACCATTGCTGAGTTAAAATATGATATTTCAATGGCATACCCTGTTCAGGACAAAAATAAACAGTTTGCTCGCCTGGTACTGCAAGTACTGCAAAAGTTGTTTGCACACCACAAATTAAACTTAAATTAATGGTAAATTCAGGACGTTGATGTAAAAACTCTTTCGTGCCATCTAAAGGATCAAGCAACCAAAATTGCTGCCATTGCTGACGTTGGTCTTGCTCACCTTCTTCGGACAACACAGGTAAATTGGAGATTTTTGCCAAAGCCTGCATTAAATAATAATTGACTCGATAATCGGCTTGCGTAACAGGAGAATCATCAGTTTTCTTTTCTACATCAAAAGCAGCACCTGAACAATAATCTTGAAATTCCTGATTTAAAATTTCACACGCCTGCTGCACGATTGGCAATAACTGTAAAATTAAAGTATGCGTTGGCGCCTTTGTTTTTATAAACATAACTATCCTTTTTAGACTGTATCTAAAGGTCTAATTTTTCATTACTTTCATAAAAACATTGTAATAAAATTTACGGCTGATGCGTAGATAAAATTTAGTGGCTAGATATGCTAAATCAAGACTTTATGTGTCAAGGCAATTCATTTTTACTTGAGTTTTTTATTTATTGAGTGCTTAGTTAATTAATCTTTAAATGGATTGGATAATCTTTTTTTAAACATCGATAAAGTGAGTGCACCACTAACCAATAATAAAATACCCACAATCACCAAATAAGTTTCACCACCAAAAAAACCAATAATAATTGCAGCAATACCCAATAAACCCAAAATAGTGGTAATGGCAATTCCTAAAATAGACATCACAATTCCTTTTAAATTTATTTAATCATGAAAAATTGTCAATATTCTTAGGTATCGTTCTGTCATATTCATGCCTCTTTTGATAGTTAAAGCGTAACATTTGAGCGCACCTTGCCACATTTATACACAGAACTTATACTGAAATAGACTAAACACGACCTATTACATTTTACTGAGTTTGCTGAATAGCTTAAGTGCAGATTATGACAACTTGATGCATTTTATTTAAAAAGATTCTTTCTTAAATCATTTTTGAATCACTGCAAAGGAAATTCCCTTTCCTTTTAGGAGACTTGCGGAGCATGCTCCTCAGGGAGAGGTTTTTTATAAGAACCCCCTCATCCACTTGCGGAATATACTCCTCATCCTGAGCAATACATGGCGTAAAAGAAGGGACTTTCAATACTAATTTTACTAATCATTTATGATCAAATTTCGACTTATAAAAGGATTCTAATTCAGGTTGAACCATTCATAGAATTAAGGTATAAAAAATCCCGATCTGCATCAATCGGGCCAGATTTAAAGGTACACAAATTTGTATACATAATCAAAATCACTAGAATTTTAAATCAAAAAATTAATCAATCCTTTTCTAGAAAAGTTAACTCTCCCTCATCTGAGGTGATTTTAATTTTGACTTTACGATAACTACGTTTATCTGGGTTTAATGCCGACTCTGAAACATGATGGGCGAATTTTTCATCGCCCATTAAATGCGCAAATAATTTATAGCCGATACGCATTTTCTTAATTTTTTTCTTCTTTTTCTCAAACTCATCGAGTTGTTTATCTAAGTGTTTTAAATCTAAATACTGTTGTTCAGCCATTACTAGCTCCCTAATTTAAAAAATTTACCATTCAATTTCTATGCTTGTACAGACAAACAAATACAGAAATATGTCAAAAAAATTGTTTTTGTGAACGCTACAGTTACTTTTTACAACTGCCCCATCTCACCTAATTTATATGCAACGCATGTACAGTGCTTATTTATTTAGCCTAGCACAATTTGGCGAATAATCAGACAGTATTTTGAGTTATGCCTCAAGCATGTTTAAATGAGCCAGTTTTATTTGCCTTTTGGCAATTGCTTAATGGTTTAGGATGTCTAAATGCACAAAAATATCATCATGTTTGACATGGACGGAACGCTGTTAGATCTCGCTTATGATGATTTTATTTGGAATGAACAACTGCCTATTCGCTATGCAGAATTACACGCCTGTTCTTTAGAGCGCAGCAAAGAAATTTTATACGATTTTTATCAAGCGCATAGCCACACCTTAGAGTGGTATTCCTCACGTTTTTGGACGGCTAAAGTGGGTGTAGATATGCTTGCGATGCAACTTGAATATAAAGATCAAGTCACGTTGCGTCCACAAGCTATCGAATTACTGGAATATTTAAAAAATAATGGCTATCACATTTGGCTCACCACCAATGCCGATTGTGCAGGTTTAGACTTTAAATTAGCACATACAGGTTTAGCAAAGTATTTTGAAGTGATTGTTAGTTCTGAAAGTATTGGTTATGCCAAAGAGCGCGTTGAATTTTGGCAAACATTGCAACAACAACATGCATTTAATCCTGAAGATTGCTATTTTATAGATGACACCGAAAAGGTGCTTAATGGTGCTAAAGCCTTTGGGATTGGACACTTATATAGTATTGCCCAGCCATCCTCAGCAAAACCTACGCGTCAGACTTGTAATTACCCTATGTTGCACCAATTAACAGATTTAATTCCTGTCTTAGAACAATTTGAGGACACTCAAAAATATGCCTAAAACTTCGTCCCACGAAGCCATTGAAACGATCCGAATTGATAAATGGCTATGGGCTGCACGTTTTTTCAAGACCCGCTCTATTGCAAAAGCTGCCATTGAAGGCGGCAAAGTACATCACAATGGCGAGCGCGTTAAAGTTTCCAAAGAAATTCGTGTGGGAACTGAGCTGACCATTCAACAAGGTTTTGATAAGAAAACCGTATTGGTCAAGGCATTATCCGGCGTACGCGGCCCTGCCCCTGTCGCTCAGCAACTTTATGAAGAAACTGAAGTGAGTATTGCACGCAGGGAATTGATTGCGACCCAAAGAAAGTTGCATAATCTAGCACGACCTGATCATCGACCAAGTAAAAAAGACCGTCGTGACATCAGCAAATTTAAACAAGAGAATGATCAGCAATTTGACCAATTTTGGTCATATAATGATGATTAAATAGAGCGTCACAGGCTGTCGCACAGCCCGTGATATAAATAGAACTACAGGACAAATTCTGTCACTATATTGCATGTGGAAAAGATTTAAGTAAATGCATCCACTTGAGTATATTGTTTCGTGACATCGTATTGAGGTTGTAAGATGGATGAGAATAAAAGCAAGGCGTTAAACGCTGCGTTAAGCCAGATTGAAAAACAATTTGGTAAGAACACAGTCATGCGTCTTGGTGACAACACTGTGCAAGCGGTAGAAGCCGTATCTACAGGCTCATTGACCCTAGATATTGCATTGGGTATTGGTGGCTTACCTAAAGGTCGTATCATTGAAATTTACGGCCCTGAATCATCAGGTAAAACGACTATGACCTTGCAAGCCATTGCAGAATGTCAAAAAGCTGGTGGAACTTGTGCCTTTATTGATGCCGAACACGCGCTTGATCCTCAATATGCACGTAAACTTGGTGTAGATATTGACAATCTTTTAGTATCGCAACCAGACAACGGTGAACAAGCCCTTGAAATTGCCGATATGTTGGTACGTTCTGGTGCAATTGACATGATTGTAGTCGACTCCGTGGCTGCCTTAACCCCTCGCGCCGAGATTGAGGGTGAAATGGGTGATTCACACATGGGCTTACAAGCGCGCTTAATGAGCCAAGCCTTGCGTAAAATCACAGGTAATGCCAAACGTTCGAACTGTATGGTGATCTTCATTAACCAAATTCGTATGAAAATTGGTGTAATGTTTGGTAGCCCAGAAACCACAACTGGCGGTAACGCATTGAAGTTCTATGCTTCTGTTCGTTTAGATATTCGCCGTGTAGGTCAGGTGAAAGAAGGTGACGAGATTATTGGTTCTGAAACCAAAGTCAAAGTTGTGAAAAACAAAATGGCACCTCCATTTAAAGAAGCATTGTTCCAAATTCTTTACGGTAAAGGTGTTAACCATTTGGGCGAGCTGGTCGATTTAGCTGTTCAACAAAATATCGTGCAAAAAGCTGGTGCTTGGTATTCTTATCAAGGCGATAAAATTGGTCAAGGTAAAAACAACACCATTCGCCATCTTGAAGAACATCCAGAGCTTGCTAAAGGCATCGAAGCGATTATTCGTGAACAACTACTCACGACAGGTCAAGCTGCACCTGTAGAAGATAAAGACGAAGAAGAATTCGACTTACTTGATGTTTAAAGCATGCGCTAAGATGAACACAACAAACTGAATTAAATAGAACGCTCTACGGAGCGTTTTATTGTATATGGAAGCATTACCATGTCTGAAAATAAATTCCCCAAACTGATTGATTATGCTGCGCTAAAACAACAATTTGGCGAAGATGAGCAATCATGCAGCCAAACTAAGCAGGCATATTCAGAAACAACATCTGCCCTGCATTTTGCCTCAAATTCTGCGCCTAACATTAATAAACAATACCCTGCTTATACAGATGCCATTGATGATCAAGAATACATTGAAGACCCTGACGAACAGCAAAGCAAACGCCCAGGACTGACAGGTTCTCGTCTACGTAGCTATGCCTTCGCTGTCTTAACTCGTAAAGAATATTCTAAAAATGACTTAATTGAAAAATTGGCTTTATATGCAGAAAACCGTGATGAAGTGATTGAATTAGTCAATGAACTGGCACGCGAAAATTATCAGAGTGATCAGCGTCTTGCAGAAATGTTACTGGCTAGCCAAAAGCGCCAAGGTAAAGGGCCAAATCGCATTAAAATGGCACTTAAAAACAAAAAAGTGGATAGCAGTTTAATTTCAGAAGAACTTAAAGAAACTGATTGGGCAGAACAAGCCTATCAACTGAAAGTGAAAAAATTCGGCACAGAAGTCGCAAACGAGCCAAAACTTAAAGCCAAACAAATTCGTTTTTTACAGTATCGGGGCTTTGATATGGATGCGATTATGAAAGCAATTCGTAGGAAAGAGCAGGATTTTTAAAATAGTGGATATAAGATCAAAATAAGTAGAAGATAAATAGAATTATTATTTCAAAACTGGTGGCAACCCTACCAGCAAGCCTTCGGCACATCATAGTTCCACTACCGCTGCTACCTTCCGGTCCTGACGGGGTTCGTAGAGTACAATTGCGAAGTAACCAGCAGGGCTACCATTGCAAAAACAGAGTATAGAGATTTTTAACAAACTTGCAAGCGTTGTTCTGTATTTCCTTTTATAATGCTATCCAATTGATTATTTTAAAAACAATTGAAGACATTTATAGAATAACCTCACTTAAAATTCAAAACTTAGTCTAACTAAACCATCATAAAATTATTTTGAG
The DNA here is from genome assembly GCF_013418015.1 of Acinetobacter sp. YH12211. NCBI lineage: Bacteria > Pseudomonadati > Pseudomonadota > Gammaproteobacteria > Moraxellales > Moraxellaceae > Acinetobacter > Acinetobacter sp. YH12211. The sequence continues at coordinate 19,799 of NZ_VPCW01000011.1, read as the reverse complement.
ATTTAAATCCTAGATTTACCCATATTGCGCTGAGATTGATGATAAGTTTGTAAAAGCTTATTGCAATTCCACGCGCGGACGTTTTAAATGTGGAAAATGACCAAATCAACAGGTTGAGTCCAATACGCTTACAAGGACTCACTTATACAAGATTAAGATGGATATTCAATTATGCTAAAAAAGCATGCACTTTGTGCTCTTGCCCTACTGTGCTCAACGTCTGTATTTGCCAATATTCCAATTGAAAGCCACAACCTCAGCCAAAGCAGTGCTGGCTATGCCAATAGCCCTGCGATTGCAACGAGTAATATGGCAACTGCCAATGTACCCACCAATATCAATTGGCAGTTGATGCAAAAAAATCAGCAACTTGAAAATGACATCCGCCAGTTACGTGGCAAAATTGAAGAACAAGACAATGAAATTGCGCAGCTCAAACATGAATTGCAAAATCGCTATACCGATTTAGATCAACGTCTAGAACTGCTCCAACAAAAAATAGACCCTGAATCTGCTCCTGCCGCTGAGGAGGATAACCAAAAAGATACTGCACCCAGCGCCAGCAACAACCAGTTAAACAACAATGCCACGCAATCTGTGCAAAATACAACGCATGTGAGTCCAACAGCTCAAGGTTTAAATACCAATATTGAGCTGGAAAAAGCAGCCTATACTGTTGCATTGGATGCCTATAAACAAGGTGGTGCCAAAAAAGCGATTGCACCTATGCAAAACTTTATTAAAAACCACCCAAACAGTGTGTATATCAGCAATGCGTATTTTTGGTTAGCTGAGTTTAATTTAGCGATTGAACCGACCAATTACACCGAAGCCAAAAAGAATTTTGAAATTGTGGCAACCAAGTACCCTCAATCTGCAAAAGCATCAAGTGCCCTATATCGTTTATATAGTATTGCGCAAGATGTAGATCACAAACCTGCTTTGGCAGCGCAATACAAAAGTAAAATTCTGAGCCAATACCCAAAGTCTGAAGAAGCAAGATTCTTTAAATAAGCCAATAAAAAAGACATCCGAGGATGTCTTTTAATATTCTGAAGCTTGCCGCATTCGACAAACTCAAAGCTTAACGCACAATACCACGTTCAGATTGCTCTAAAGAATCAATTAAACGCTGCGCTTCTGCCACATTTGGCAAAATATCACTGCGAATTTGCTGAATGGCTTGCTCAGTGGTTAATCCAGATTTGTAAATGAGTTTAAAGGCTTCACGAAGACCTTGAATCACATCCTTCGACCAGCCTTTACGACGCATTCCTTCCACATTCATTGCAAATGCATGTGCAGGATTACCAGAAACCATGACATACGCAGGCACATCTTTAAGAATAAGCGATGCACCACCAATCATGCTATAAGAGTCAATTTTACAGAATTGGTGAATACCAGAGTTTCCACCGACAACCACATAATCCCCAACATGCACATGACCTGCCACACCCACGTTATTGGCAAAAATATTGTGATCACCCACCATACAGTCATGTGCGATATGCGTATTGACCATAAGTAAGTTGTGACTACCAATTTTGGTCAGGCTATTGTCTTGCACCGTACCACGATGCAAACTGCAGTGTTCACGAATTTTGTTGTGATCACCAATTTCTAGCCAAGTTTCCTCACCTGCATATTTTAAGTCCTGACAGACCTCACCTACGCTGGCGAACTGGAAAATTTCATTGTGCTGACCAATACGGGTGTAACCACCAATCACCACATGCGAATGAAGTTTTGTACCCTCACCAATCGTTACATTTGGGCCAATAATACAGTATGGACCAATCGTGACATCTGAAGCGATTACTGCAGATGAGTCAATAATAGCGGTTGGGTGAATGAGTGGGTTATTGCTCATGCTTGCTCTGTTTTCTGATGCGAAACCATAATTTCCGCGGTTGCTGCGACGACGCCATCAACGGTGGCGATACAATTATATTTGTAAATGCCTCGTTTTTGCATAACTAATTCAGATTTTAATACAAGTTGATCGCCTGCAACGACTTGTTTTTTAAATCGAACTTTTTCTGCGCCTGCAAAAAGGAACAAAGAACCTGCGCTCGGTTTCTCATTATTCATGATAAAACCTAAAATACCCGACACTTGTGCCATCGCTTCAACGATTAAAACACCCGGCATGATCGGATAATTCGGGAAGTGTCCTTGCAAGAATTCTTCATTGATAGATACGTTTTTATAACCCACGATACCGTTATCAGTGACTTCTACAATGCGGTCTACCAATAAAAACGGATAGCGATGGGGTAAATATTCACGAATGGTTTGAATGTGCATTGGCAATTCAGGTTTAGTGAAGGTGCTAGAATTCGACTCAGTCATCATAATTATTTACGCAATTTAAAAGTTGATTCAAGGGACTCAATTTGAGATTGCATATCATCAAGTCTTTTCACCAATTGGGTCAATGGCACATCTGCTAATTGTCTGAGGCGCACAACAGTACGTTTCCACTTTTGATTTTCAAACAAGCCTATACCTGACGAATATTTTCCTGATTCAGAAATATTATTTGTGACCATTGACATTCCTGTCAAAGTCACATTATCAGCAATATTTAAGTGCCCTGAAATTGCACTTCCACCACCAATGATACAGTTTTTGCCAATTGTCACACTTCCAGCCACGGCAGTTTTTGCTGCAATGGCCGTATGAGCACCTAATTTGACGTTATGTGCGATTTGCACAAGGTTATCAATAATGACACCATCTTCCAAAATTGTATCATTTAGTGCACCGCGATCTACGCTGCAATTCGAGCCAATACGAACGTCATTGCCAATAATCACCGAACCCAACTGTGCAATACGATGCCATTTGCCTTGATAAGGTGCAAAGCCAAAGCCTTCACTGCCAATTACAGTATTGGCGTGTATGCGCACACGATGTCCAAGCTTGGCTGCGCCTGTCAAAGTCACGTGTGAATCAATAAAACACTGTTGACCAATTTCGACAAAGTCATCAATTTTACAGTGCGATTGCACAATCGTATTGTCACCCACCACACAATTTTCACCAATTACGACGTAATGACCAATATAGGCACTATCGGCGATGATGGCTGATGGATGGATTTGGGCTGTGCTTTCTATACCACGTTGCGTATGCTTGCGCTCAAATACATGAGTCAAAATTGCAAAAGCCAGATATGGATTATCGACCACAATAAAGTTGTGATGATTGTCTAACTCGGCTTGTAGTGAAGCGGTCACAATTAAAGCTCCCGCTTGGGAGCTACGTGCTTGCGCTAAATATTTATCGCCATTCACGAATGCAAGTTGATGCGCCTGAGCAGACTCAAGGCTTGCCAAACCTTGCAAACGTAAATCGGCTTGTCCAATGTATTGACCTTGAACTAAACCAGCAATTTCTTCTAAGCGATAATGTTGGGAACTCATTGATTATTTAAGTGCGTTGACCTTTTGGATCATTTTATCAGTTAAATCATACTTCGGGTCATAGGCAAGTGCCGAGTTTTTATTCAAAACTACATCTAAACCATTTTCTTTACGCAATTGTTCAGCAACTTGCTTTAAACGAGTTTCAAAACCATCGTTAATTTTGTGCAATTCTGACTGAACACGGGTTTGTACCACTTGTTGCAAACCATTAAATTCTTTCAATTTCGCTTGAAACTGTGTATTCATTTTTTGCTTTTCAGTATCTGACAAATTCGTAGCCTGCTGCGCTCGCTGCTGCATGGCTTCCAACTCTTTTGTCAGCTGTTCAAGCTTAGTGGTTTGTGGTTTGACCGACTGCTGCAAAGCTAAATTTTGCTGTTTGAGATAACTGCTATTTTCTACAACACGCTCTAAACTTACTACACCATAGCCTGCAGCATGTGCTACTGCTGCCATTGTAGATAAACCCAACAATGCCAAACTCAATATTGTTTTTTTCATATGCTACATCCTGTGTTTAAACAATCCAACACGAGTCGTACTTAGAAAGTACGACCAATTTCGAATTGAATATTTTTAGTATCATCGCCTTGTTTATCATTCAACGGATACGCATAGCTGAGTGACAATGGACCAATCATGGTAATCCAAGTAAAGCCTACACCCACGCTATAACGCATTTCACCGAAGTCAAAGCCGTAGTTGTCTTTACAGTACTTTCTCAAATCAGCAGATGAAGAAACATCACACTGGGTATCAAAGACTTGGGCACCTTCTGCGAAAACCACTGGACGGACTTGACGTGTCCAATCCCCTTTAAATGGCACTGGTAAAGCCAATTCTGTACCAAATTGGACTAAAGCATTACCACCCACTTCTTCCAAATCGAAATTTTCCAATGAATTATGTTCCGCATAGACACTGTCATATTTAGGACCAAGCGTGCTGTTATCATAACCACGTACCGAACCATAACCACCTGCATAGAAGTTCTTATAGAATGGTAAATCATTACCAAAACCTAACTTACTATAGCCACGTAAGACAAAATCATGACCTAATGGGAAATAAGCCTGTGCATCATAAGTCACTTTTTGGAATTCCACATCACTGCCAGGCAAAGCAATTTCAGCATTAACGCGATGCGACATACCATTGGTTGGGAAAATTGGACGGTTTAAGGTATTATACGACCACCCTAAGTTCAGATTGTAAGTTAAGTAATCACCAGAGAAGCGATCAGCTTTAAGCTTTGTTCCACAAGGATCATTATTATCTATACAATAATTTGATGAACCAATTTCTTTACCGCCATTTTCCAATAAATAGTCACGAATATATGTTGAGACTCGATTACCCGTTGTAACTTCAGTCTGGTCAATGTTTAAACCTGCACTAATGCTTTGGTTTTCATCAATTGGGTAACCAAAGTTAATTCCGCCACCAAAACTGTCTGTCACATAGTTGTTTACGTTATAGTTATCATCTAGCTTGGTTTTACGGTAGTACATGTTGTAACCACGACGCACACCATCAATCGTGAAGTACGGGTCGGTCACACTCAGGTTATAGTAATCCTGAGTTTCAGAACGTGATAAATCAATCGAAACTGCGTTACCTGTACCCAAGAAGTTGGTTTGGCTTAAACCAGCTTGGAACGTCACACCACCGCTTTGCGAGAAACCTACCGCTAAAGTACTTGTACCTGAGTGCTGTTCTTCTACATTTACATTTAAGTCAATTTGGTCTGGCACATTTGGAATACGCACAGGCTTGACATCAACGGTTTTAAAGAAACCTGTACGCTCTAAACGGACTTTAGACAAATCAATTTTTTCATTGCTTGCCAATGCGCCTTCCATTTGACGCATTTCACGACGCAGTACTTCATCGGCGGTTTTACTGTTACCAGCGAAGTTAATACGACGCACTGTAACTTGCTGACCTGGGTTGATGTAGTAGTTTAAATCTACCAGTTTAGTTTCTTTGTCAATTTGCGGAACAATATTCACTTCGGCATAGTAATAGCCTGCATTACCATATTTACGCAGCAACAATTGTTTCACCGCATTCACTTTTTCTTGTGAATAGGTTTCACCATCTTTATAAATTTTCAGTGCCGTAAGTTCTTCTGGTTTGTATAAAGCATCGCCCAAGAACTTGCTTTCACCAAACTTGAATTGCTCACCTTCATCCACCGAAACTTCAACAAAAATATGCTTTTTGTCTTCGCTCAAATTCAAGCTAGAGTTAGTGATATTGAAGTTGATATAACCTTTATTAAGATATAACGCACGTAATGCTTCCAAGCTTGCTGCCATTTTTTCGCGTGCATAGCGGTCATTACGGGTAACAATCGAACTCCAGCTACTTTCTTTAACTGCAAACGCCTGCTTAATGTCGCTTTCTTTAAATACCGTATTACCAATGATGTTGATATCTACCACTTTGGCAGCTTTGCCTTCAACAAACTCTACAGTTAAATCTACACGGTTATTTGGACGTGCTGTGGTAATGACACGTACATCCGCATCATAACGACCTTGCTGCATATACTGCTGTTCAAGTTCAGATTCTAAAGTTTGTAGTGCTGACTTTTTCAGTACTTCACCTTCAGCCACACCCATTTTCTTTAAACCATCTTCCAACGCTTCTTTTGGAATCAGTTTATTGCCTTTAAATTCAACCTTAGAAATGATTGGGCGCTCAACCACTTTAAACACTAAAGTGTCGGCTTCACGACTGGCCTGAATGTCATCAAACAAACCTGTGGCATAGAGTGAACGAATCGCATTGGCCAACACTGCTTCATTGACACGATCACCACTATTCACTGGAATCATTCCATAGACATTGGCTGGCGTTAAACGAACAAGACCATCTATTTTTATATCTCGCGCAATAAATTCATCTGCTGCATATACTTGTTGTGTTGCCGCCATTGCACTAACCAGTGCCAAGGGCATAAATAAATGTGTGTGCTGCATGCCAGTCTTTTCCAGTGTTAAATTTATTTCGTATCTACGTTGTTATAAACGCATAATGTCATTAAATAATGCAAGGAGCATCATACTTCCAAGCAGTACCATACCAATTTTTAAACCAACTAATTGTATTTGTTCAGAAACAGGTTTTCCACGAATCAGCTCGATAAAATAATAAACTAAATGCCCGCCATCCAACATTGGAATTGGCAATAAATTTAGAATTCCTAAGCTTACGCTCATGAGTGCCATAAAGGAAATAAAAGTTTGCCACCCCATTTCCGCACTTTGTCCTGCAACTTTAGCAATGGTAATTGGGCCAGATAAGTTATCGAAACCAATTAAACCACGTACCATTTTGACAATAGAATTCAGAATCATGCTAGACAGCTGACCTGTTTTATCTACCGCCATAAATAAAGCTTCACTCGGGCTGTATTGAATGGTTTGCTTATAATCTTCTGGAATGACAATTTTTCCAGGATCACTTTGCACACCCAATACACCCGAAACATTGCCCATATTGTCACGTTTGCCTTGCGGCATCACTTCCAGTTGCTGTACTTGATTGTTACGCAGCACATCTACTTTCAGTAATTTTTCTGGCGATGCTTGAACAACTTGTACCACATCGTACCAGTCATTCATTTTTACGCCATCAATCGCAACAATTTGATCGCCGACTTGCATACCTTGACGAATGGCCGCACCATCTTCACTTAACTTACTGACAATTGCAGGAATTTGTGGGCGATACGGTGTAAAACCCAAGATATCTAAAGGTGATTGGGATTGATCATTTAAGAAATTTTGAATGGGTAAGCTAAATGTTTTGATTTCACCTGCGCGTTCCGCCTGTACCTGGATCTTGCCTGTTTCACCTACACGATCTACCAAGGCAAAGTTCAGCTTTTCCCATGTCGTCACAGGCGTACCATCAATGGCGGTAATCTTATCACCTACTTGCATTTGCGCTGCCGCCGCAGGTGTATCTGCCAGTACCTTACCCACACGGGTATTCAACTGTTCTTGAGAGGGTAAAAATAATAGCCAGAACAATAATATGGCAAAAATCAGGTTGATTAACGGACCTGCTGCCACAATCACAATACGTTTCCACGGATGCTGACGATTAAAGGCATAAGGTAGGTCTGCTTCTGCAACGTTTTCTTCGCGTTCATCAAGCATTTTGACATAGCCACCCAAAGGCAGTGCCGAAAGCTGATATTGAATCCCCGATTTTTTAGACGTCCATTTTAAAATGGTTGGCCCAAAGCCTATGGAATACACCAAAACTTTGACACCTAATTTACGTGCAACAAAGTAGTGCCCAAACTCATGAATTGCAATTAAAGGTCCTAGCAAAAGAATCGCTGCAACCACAATAAATAAGGCACTCATGCTTTAGCTTCCTTTATTCAACACAAAATACTGTGCAATAGCACGAGCATTTTGGTCTGCCTGCAAAATCAGTTCAATGCTTTCTGCGGCTGAATTTTGTATTTGGTTCAAGGTATGCTCAACCACTGTCGCAATTTCAGTAAAACGAATTTTTTGCTGCAAGAATGCTGCAACTGCAATTTCATTTGCTGCATTTAAAATAGCAGGCGCCAGACCACCTTCTTGCATGGCTTGACGTGCCAGACTTAAGGCAGGAAAACGTGTGGTATCGGGTGCTTGAAAATCAAGCTGATGATTGACAAACAAATCTAAAGGCGGAACATGCGTTTGGATACGCTGCGGCCACGCCAAAGCATGCGCAATTGGCGTACACATATCAGGATTACCCATTTGCGCCAAAGTTGAACCATCCACATATTGAACCATGGAATGAATAATACTCTGTGGATGCACCACCACTGTAACAAAGTGTTCTGAAATTGCAAAAAGATGACACGCTTCGATTAATTCCAAACCTTTGTTCATTAAGGTTGCAGAATCTACCGAAATTTTTTGTCCCATAGACCAATTTGGATGTTTGCAAGCTTGTGCAGGAGTAACGTGTTGCAGTTCTTCTAGGCTGTGGTTTAAAAATGGGCCGCCCGAAGCAGTCAGTAAAATTTGTGATACACCTAACTTAGGTTGTCCATTCCGCTCAGCCTGTAAATAATGTTCAGGCAAACATTGGAAAATCGCGTTATGTTCAGAATCTACAGGCAATAACAAAGCTCCATGTTCACGTGCCGCCTGCATCATGATGTCACCCGACATCACCAAAGCTTCTTTATTGGCCAATAATACGCGTTTACCCGCTTTAACCGCAGCCAGTGTAGGTAACAAACCTGCCGCACCAACAATGGCTGCCATTACCACATCCACTTCAGGATGTTCGGCAACTGCGATTAGACCCGCTTCATCGCTTAGAATTTCAATTTCAGAAATATGTTGCTGTGCAAGTGATTGCTGTAACTCATCAACTTTTGACGCAGGTACAACCACAATTTTAGGATGGTACTGTTTGCATATTTGAACCAGTTCTTGAATTCGGCTGTGCGCCGTCACGGCAAAAACTGAATACTGCTCTGGATGTTGTTGCAGTACTTTTAGGGTGCTTTGTCCAATTGAACCTGTCACACCCAAGATACAAACAGCTTGTGACATTTATAAATCTACGCCAATAAGTTTTAAAACATACATACCCGCAGCAAAAATTGGAGCTGCTGCAAGCAAAGAATCAATCCGATCTAGCACACCACCATGACCTGGCAAGACGCGCCCAGAGTCTTTAATACCTGCACGGCGTTTGATCATGGATTCAAATAAATCGCCCAATACCGAGCTAAATACCGTAATCACCGAAAGAATCAGGAATAAAATATGTTGTGCCAAAGTCAGGTCTAAATACACCACTTCAACAACAATCACGATTAGCATGGCAGTAAAAACACCGCCATATAAGCCTTCTACTGATTTGTTTGGACTGACATTCGGTGCAAGTTTTTTCTTGCCCAGTTTACGCCCAACAAAATAAGCACCTGAGTCTGCACCCCAAACCAACAAGAACAAGTACATTAACCACCACGGCGAACTATTCCATACGGAAAAAATTGCAGTGACCGCAGCAGAAATTAGAATAAAACCAATAAAACTTAAGCTTGGGTTATACCATGCATCGTATTCTGGATAAGACTTGACCCAATAAATACTGAGTAACCATGTCAAAATAGAAGCTGCCCAAAGTAACAAGGCAATATCACTAAAATAAAGTGCCATTGCTGCCAAAGCGGCAGTCAATACACCAAAGCCCCAAGCCACAGGTTTGAGGACATATTTAGTTTTTCTTGGCATGAGTTTGAACCACTCATAGCCCGCAACCCCTGCTGCAACAATCATCAGCATAAACATTGGATAGTGCGACTGAGTTGCAAACATACAACTCAACACCACAGCAACCAATACCAATGCGGTAATAATCCGCTCTAACATGTATTAATTCTCAATTTTCTCTTGTTGAATTTGCTCAGAAGTTTTACCAAAACGACGTTCGCGACCACCAAATACTGCCAGTGCATCGTCAAATTCTTCTATGCTAAATTCAGGCCACAAGGTTTGGGTAAAATACAATTCAGCATACGCAGCTTGCCAAAGTAAAAAGTTGGACAATCTAAAATCGCCACCTGTACGAATCAACAGATCGACAGGTGGTAGGTCTGCCAGACTGACATATTGACCAAAAAGTTGTGTATCTATTTGTTCAATATCAATTTTATGCGCCACAACATCTGCAGCAATTTGTTTTGCAGCTTGTGCCATATCCCACATACCACCATAACTAATGGCAATTGTGAGTGTCATACTGTTGAAATTAGCAGTCCTTTGTTCGGCATGCAACATTAACTCACGCAAATGCGGCGACAAACGTGAACGGTCACCAATAAAACGTAAGGCAATATTGAATTTTTCCATGCGTGGTAATTGCTCATGAATTGTGGTTTCCAGCAATTGCATGAGTAAATCCACTTCAAACTGCGGACGATTCCAGTTTTCACTCGAAAAAGCAAAAACGGTTAAAGCTTGAATGTGTTTTTTTCTACAATGTTCAACAATCGGGTCAAGTACATCTTTACCAGAGCGATGTCCTTCCCCTTTTTGCATTTGATTTTTTTTTGCAAAACGATTGTTGCCATCCATAATGATGGCAACATGTTTTGGCAAAGACGCGCTGTCTTCCGATGTGGTCATTGATTAGACCTTCATCAACTCAGCTTCTTTTGCAGCAAGACGCTTGTCTACTTCTGCAACGTATTTGTCTGTGATTTTTTGGATGTCATCTGCTGCACGGCGCTCATCATCTTCAGAAATTTCTTTTTCTTTCAATAATGCTTTGATGTCGCCCAATACATCACGGCGGATGTTACGAATAGCAACTTTGGCATTTTCTGCTTCAGAACGCGCAACTTTTTGCATGTCACGACGAGTTTCTTCAGTCAATGCTGCAAGCGGTACACGAATTGCATCGGCTGTGATTGGGTTTAGACCCAAATCTGACTCACGAATTGCTTTATCAATTGCAGACACCATTGAACGCTCAAATGGCTGAACCAATAAGGTACGTGAATCTTCTACACCAATGTTGGCTACTTGGTTAAGTGGCACATCGGAACCGTAGTAAGAAACCATCACACCATTTAAAATTGATGGATGTGCACGACCTGTACGTACTTTGGCAAAACCATGTTCTAAAGACTCTAAAGTCTTGCTCATACGTTCTTCGCTGTCTTTTTTAAGATCGTTAATCATAAGATCTTCCTTACTGTATTCTAAAATTTGAGTCAAAATATAGGGTTAAATTAAACCGTAGTATAAAGAGCTTTGTGGCTCACGTACATTAGTTCGTAACGTGAGTTCCTTCTTTTTCGCCCATCACTACAGAAAGCAATGCACCTGCTTTATTCATATCAAAAACTTGCAACGGCACATTGTGATCGCGGCATAAGCAGATTGCAGTTAAATCCATAACACCTAATTTTTCATCCAACACCTGATCAAATGTAAGTGTGTCATATTTCACCGCATCTTCGTATTTGCTTGGATCTTTGTTATATACGCCATCTACTTTGGTCGCTTTTAAGATCAAGTTAGCTTCGATTTCGATACCACGTAAACATGCTGCTGTATCTGTGGTAAAGAATGGATTGCCTGTACCCGCAACGAACACACACACTTCACCTTGAGTCAGGTGACGAATCGCATCACGGCTTGAGTAAGACTCAACCACTGTACCAATAGGCAATGCAGACATTAAACGGGTTTTGATGTTACGGCGCACCAAGGCATCACGCATGGCTAAACCGTTCATCACCGTTGCCAACATACCCATTTGGTCGCCTGTTACACGGCCGACTAAACCATCTTTTTGTAATTGGCTGCCACGGTATAAGTTACCACCACCGACAACAATACCCACTTGCACACCTAAACCAACCAAGTGTGCAATTGCCAAAGACATTTGATCGAGCACTTGCGCATCAATCCCCATGTCTTTATTACCCGCAAGTGCCTCACCCGATAGTTTCAACAAGATACGTGCATAACGTGGCTTTTTTGAATCTAACATTGTCATTACTCCAATTCTAAATTCTAAACTTTAATTTTTTACAATTTTTATGGCTTACAGCTTGCAAGCCAAATCTGCAAATTATTATGCAGATTTGACCTGAATCAGCTTGGCAAATAAGTCGTATTCATCGGCATCGGTAATTTCAACTTCAAGTAAATCACCTGCTTTAATCACGCTCTTGTCAATATCTTCTACAAAGACGTTGCCATCAATTTCTGGTGCATCTGCATAAGAACGTGCCACTGCGACTGGAAACTCTTCTTCCAAATCATCTACCAACACGGTCATGGTTTGACCAATACGTTTTTGCAGTTTAGCTGCTGAAATTTCTTGCTGAACCTGCATAAAACGCTCATAGCGTTCTTGCTTGATTTCTTCTGGCACATGATCTGGCAAGTCGTTTGCTGCCGCACCTTCAACAGGTGAATAAGTAAAGCAACCAACACGGTCTAATTGCGCTTCTTTTAGCCAGTCGAGCAAAATTTGGAAATCTTCTTCTGTTTCGCCTGGAAAACCCACCACAAAGGTTGAACGAATCACCAACTCAGGGCATTTTTCACGCCAAAGTTTTAAACGCTCCAACGTGTTTTCGCTGTGCGCAGGTCGCTTCATCAACTTTAATACTTTCGGGCTGGCATGTTGGAATGGAATATCCAAATAAGGTAAAATTTTGCCTTGTGCCATTAAATCAATTACAGCATCCACATGCGGATATGGATAGACATAGTGCAAACGCACCCAAATACCCAATTGCCCTAAGGCTTCACACATATCATAGAATTTGGTTTTAACAGGCTGACCGTTCCAAAAGTCCAATTTGTATTTGGTATCTACGCCGTAGGCAGAAGTATCTTGAGAAATTACCAATACTTCTTTTACGCCTGCACGTTTCAGTGCTGCAGCTTCTTCTAATACCGAACCCACAGGACGCGAAACTAAATCGCCACGCATGCTTGGAATGATGCAGAAAGTACAGCGATGGTTACAGCCTTCTGAAATTTTAAGATAGGCATAATGTTTAGGCGTCAAACGAATGCCTTGTTCAGGTACCAAATCAATAAATGGATTATGTTTTGGTGGCTCAGGAACATATTGATGCACCGCTTCCATCACGTCCTGATAAGCAGCCGCGCCAGTCACTTTTAATACGTTGGGATGCATTTGACGAATTTTATCTTCATCTTTACCCAAGCAACCTGTCACAATGACACGACCATTGGCATTCATGGCTTCGCCAATCGCGTCTAAGGACTCTTGTACTGCAGATTCAATAAAACCACATGTATTGACAACAACTAAGTCAGCACCTTCATAATCAGATGCGACATCATAACCTTCAGTTTTTAACTGAGTTAAAATTCGTTCGGAATCTACCAATGCCTTAGGACAACCTAAAGAAACAAAACCGACTTTGGGGGATTTCATAGAATCTGCACTCCACTAGAATGCGCGTATTGTATGACTTTTCTTTGCATAAAAATAGAGAAATAGCCGACTCTTTGCATAATGCACCAAAATACAACCATTCAGGCTGAATGATTTAAATATTGCACCATTTTAATGCATTTTTTATTTACAGTGTTTCTGCTATCCGTTATATCTTGAAAATTCAGTCCAGTTCCTGCGCATTTTTCCGATTCTTCAGTGATAAATGCACTAAAAACGAAAAGTTGGCGTGCATTTTGCTTAATTCGCCTCAATTCGATCCAAATTTGGAACATGGCTGACACATGACAATGCCCTTGCACAATATTTCATACAGGAAGCATTCACGAATGGATCAGACCCAGAGCATTGACTATCGTCTTTTGGTGGATAACCTCAGCACCGCAATTTTACTGGTTGATCGTGACCTGAATATTTTTTATTTAAACTCGTCTTGTGAAGCATTGTTTGATATCAGTTTAATTCGCGCTTCGGGGCAACCCGTTTTAAATTTGCTGCACATGCCTGATGATGAGTTCAATACGCAAGAGGCTTTCCTGAATACCATCAAAACTGGTCAACCCTACACCCGCCGTGAAGCGACCATTAATGTCAATTTTAAAGATATTCATGTCGATTACACTGCATCACAGTTAAATGCAGGCAAGCCTTATCATCCTCTTTTGCTGATTGAATTGAATCCGATTGATCGGATGCTCAAAATTTCCAAAGAAGAAAACTTTATTCAACAGCATCAAGTCGCACGTCAGCTGATTCGTGGTGTGGCACATGAAATTAAAAACCCGCTTGCAGGAATTCGTGGTGCGACACAACTGTTAGCACGAAGTTTAAATGACCCGAAATATGATGAATTTACCGACATTATTATTAGCGAGGTAGATCGTTTAAGAAACTTGGCCGATACCATGCTCGGCTCACGCCAACTACCAAGCTATGAACTGGTCAATATTCACGAACCTTTAGAACGGGTGCGCAGCCTGATCGTCAATCAAACTAAAAACAAAATAAATATTATCCGTGATTATGACCTTTCTTTACCTGAAGTCATGGCAGACCGCGATCAATTGATTCAAGTCATGCTGAATATTTGCGCCAATGCAGTACAAGCCATGACCGAACATCCCGATTTCTTTACCGAGCATCGACCTGAATTGATTTTAAGAACTCGTATTCAACGCTTGGTTACCATTAATGGTGTGCTGAATCGTTCTACCGTACGTGTTGATATTGAAGATAACGGCCCAGGCGTACCTGAAGACATTTTAGAATCCGTGTTTTATCCATTGGTGACTGGACGCGCAAACGGTACAGGACTTGGTTTGAGCATCGCACAAAATATTATGCATCAACATAACGGAATGATTGAATGCCAATCCATTCCAGGAAAAACAATATTTAGCTTATATTTACCTTGGGAGGCGAGTCATGTCGCGAAATAAAATTTGGGTGATTGATGATGACCGTGCAATGCGCTGGGTACTGGAAAAAACTTTTAGAGAAGAAGGTTTTGAAGTCACCAGTTTTGAAGAAGCACAGTCTGCACTAGATGAGTTAAACCAAGATGCACCCGATGTAATTTTGACCGATATTCGCATGCCTGGAATTGATGGTTTAACTTTTCTTGGCAAAGTCAAAGTCAGTTATCCCGACTTGCCTGTGATTATTATGACTGCGCACTCCGATTTAGAATCGGCAGTATCTAGCTATCAAACAGGTGCATTTGAATACCTACCCAAGCCTTTTGATATTGATGAAGCACTTGCTTTAGTCAATCGTGCAATTTTGCATATCACCAAACTACAACAGCAAGAATCTGCAAAATCGACAGTGCAGCCAATTCAATCGACAGAAATTATTGGTGAATCGCCTGCCATGCAGGAAGTGTTTCGTGCGATTGGTCGTTTATCGCAATCACACATTACTGTGCTCATTAATGGTGAATCAGGTACAGGCAAAGAGTTGGTGGCGCATGCACTGCATCGCCACTCACCGCGTAGCAGCAAACCATTTATTGCGCTGAATATGGCAGCCATTCCGAAAGATTTGATTGAAACCGAACTTTTTGGACATGAAAAAGGTGCATTTACAGGTGCCAATACACAACGTCAGGGACGCTTTGAACAAGCCAACGGCGGCACCTTGTTTTTAGATGAAATTGGTGATATGCCTTTTGAAACCCAAACCCGCTTATTGCGCGTCTTGGCAGATGGTGAATTTTATCGGGTTGGTGGACATATTGCTGTCAAAGTGGATGTACGGATTGTCGCAGCAACACATCAGGATTTGGAAAAACTGGTACAAGATGGACGCTTCCGTGAAGACTTATATCATCGCCTGAACGTCATTCGGATTCATATTCCTAAACTGGCGCATCGCAGTGAAGATATTCCAATGTTGGCACAGCACTTTTTGGCACGTGCAGGCAAAGAATTAGGCGTGAGTCCAAAAATATTGCGTCCTGAAACAGTCGAATATATGCAGCAATTGCCGTGGCAAGGTAACGTGCGCCAATTGGAAAACACTTGTCGCTGGCTTACCGTGATGATTACAGGACGTGAGGTCTATCCTGAAGATTTACCAACCGAACTCAAGCAAATTCCAATTGAAAAATTAGCCGAACATTCTGCGCTTCATGTGGCAGATCGGGTATCTATGCAGCATTGGGATGAATTACTTGGGCAATGGGCAGTACAAAAGTTAAAAAATGGCGAGATGAAACTTCTGGATATCGCCATTCCAATGTTTGAACGCACCTTAATTAATGCTGCACTGCAACAAACCCGTGGACGTAAACGTCATGCCGCTGAATTATTGGGTTGGGGACGTAATACTTTGACGCGAAAACTCAAAGAATTAGGAATGGACAGTGCCGATGATGAAATAGAAGAAGATATGGAGAGCTAAACGCAGAAAAAATATCTAATCCATCAAAATATAGGGAAATTCAGCTTTTGAATTTCCCTATTTTTATATCTTAGACTCTCTAAGTTAAGTGCAATTAAGCCGCGGTAAATCCAACATAGCGAGATAAACCTTGCACGCCTAAATCCGTTTTATAAATCAAATATTGCGGATAACGACTTGAAGTCAGTTCTTGCCACATATCCAACTGATCATCATGTGCATGAATTTCATCGACACTGCGTGGCATGGTTTGTTCAAATACATCTGAGGCATATTCAAAACCCAAATCCATTGCGACAAACAAAGTATGCTCGCAAGGCTGAATATATTGTTCTTCTGCCCAATCAATAACAGCATGTTGGCAATGTGGGCAAAGCAAATTTTCAGTCGCAGGCGTATTCAGTTCAATGAGTTGATATGGCATAGAGCAGCATCACCAATAGTAAAATAGATAAACATAAAATCTGTTTGCATCATAACAAGCAATTTCTATATTTTGCGCTAAGCACGGCTTATAATTATAGAAATTTTTTTAATTATACTTATGGCAACTCTAGAAAATGCAATTACACTTGCAGTACAACAACATACAGGGCAGCTAGATAAAGGCGGTCAGCCTTATATTTTGCATCCCTTACGTGTAATGTTGCAATTACAACAGCCCGATCAGCAAATTGTCGCTGTACTGCACGACATTCTTGAAGATACCCACACCACAGCACAAGACCTGCAAAATTTAGGATTTCAAACGCATATTATTCAAGCAATTCAGGCGCTCACCAAACTGCCGCATGAAACTCGTGTTCAAGCGGCTATGCGTACTGCACAAAACCCGCTTGCCTGTGCTGTAAAAATTGCAGATGTGCAAGACAACATGAATTTAACGCGGATTCCCAATCCTACAGCACGTGATTTAGCCCGTTTAGAAGAATACCGACAAGTTTTAGAGATTCTGCAAAAAGCACAGCAATAAAGCACAATTAAAGATTGACAACATGCAACGATGCCACTTTAATTTAAGTATTGTTGCATAAATGGAATTTAGTCATGCTTACAGATTTGGATGATTTTTATTGTTTTGCCCAAGTGGTCGAACATGGTGGATTTAGTGCAGCAGAACGCGCCACCGATATTCCAAAATCCAAACTTAGCCGACGCGTACACAACCTAGAAGAACGCTTAGGTGTGCGTTTAATTCAGCGCAGCTCACGTCATTTTGCGGTCACAGAAATTGGTATGAATGTGTATCGGCATGCGCAAGTAATGATGAATGCTGCCCAAGCCGCGCACGACTTGGTCGATCACCTAAGTATTCAACCGCGTGGTGTAATTAAAGTCAGCTTACCTGTTTCAATTGCACAAAATGAAATTGCCAAAATCTTGCCTGAGTTTTTGAAAGCCTACCCTGAAATTAAAGTACAGCTAATTGTCAGCAACCGTCGTGTCGATATCGTCAACGAAGGGATCGACATTGCCCTGCGTGTCCGCTCAAATTTAGATGATGATCCAAGTTTGGTGATTCGCAAATTCAGCAACATCGAACAACATCTATTTGCCAGTCAGGCTTATTTGAATGAATTTGGCGATTTGAAAAAACCTGAAGATTTAAGTCATCATAAAATTTTAAGCATGTCGGATGAGCATTTAGATCAATACATGGTTGTGCATGATCAACAACAGCAACCGAAAAAAATTAAGGTCAACCCTACAGTCATGGGTTCAGATTTAATGATGCTAGCGCAATTGGCACGACAAAATTGTGGCATTGTGTTGTTGCCTGACACGATTGTTGAAGATTATGTTGCATCGGGTGAATTGGTTCGTGTTTTACCCGACTGGCACGCACCGCATGGTATTTTCCATGCCGTCTATCCATCACGCCGTGGTTTATTACCTGCTGTACGTGTATTTATCGACTATTTGGTCGAAAAGCTAACCATTCGTAAGCATCCGGCTAACACAGCCTTACCAAGCGATCCTATAAGCCTTAATTTAGTTCCCACCTAAAAACAAGTGGGGACTTAATCCATGAACATGGATATATATTCAGCAACACCTCCTGTTGCTAAAAAACGCAGAACATACAGCAAAGAATTCAAACTCAGTATTGTCAATGCCTGTAAAAATCCTAATACCTCGATCGCTTCGGTCGCACTGCAACATAGTATTAATGCCAACCTTGTCAGTCGTTGGATCAGGATCTTCAGCCATCATGAGGGTGCCGTGCAGGATCCTACTCATGTGAATCCAGCATTTATTGCTTTGCCTTACACTGCTGAAATCAGCCAACCTATTGATGAGAGGATCACGTTGTGTATCACCGTGCCTCATACGAATAATGATATTCAGCTAAAATGGCAGACATCAGAAATACCTGTCTTGGCAGAATTACTCAAGGCACTTGCAACATGATCCGCATTGATGAAATCTGGTTGTCTACTCAGCCCATGGACATGCGTGCAGGTATGGATACGACCATGGCTCAGGTGGTGAGAGCCTTTGGCTCAATCAAACCGCATTGCGCCTACCTGTTCTGTAATAAACGTGGTCATCGTATGAAAGTGTTGGTACATGATGGACTGGGCATCTGGCTGTGTGCCCGGCGTTTGGAACAGGGTAAATTTCACTGGGCTCAAGTTCACCAAGGTGAAACCGTGGCCCTCAGCCCGGAACAGTTACAGGCATTAATCCAAGGTTTGCCTTGGCAGAGAATTGGATTGCAGCAAGTGGTGAATATGCTCTAAACCAAGCTCGACCATTCTGCCATCCTCCAAACGTTCTATTTCATTCTCTTCATGACCTCAGGCATACTGCGGTCATGAATACGCTGCCTGACTTAAGCCAACTGACCCATGAACAACTGCTGGAATTCACCAGACAGTTGGCGATGCAGCATCAGTCTCTAGCACAATCAAACCAGCAATTAGATGCCAGAGTTCAACATCTTGAAGTCACCAATCAACAATTAGATGCCAAAGTTCAACATCTTGAAGTCACCAATCAGCAATTAGATTCTAAAGTTCAGCATCTTTCTATTCTCAATCAAAAATACGAGCATGAACTGGCGCTGTTTAAAAAGCATAAATTCGGCAGTAAAAACGAACATCTCACCGCAAAACAAATCCATCTATGGGACGAAGCGGTCGAAGAAGATATTGCAGCCGTTGATCTGGAATTAGAACGATTAAATGCAGATAAAACCGATGCAGGGACACAGAAAGCCACAGTCAACAAACCTAAACGTCGACCACTGCCAGATCATCTACACACCATCCGTATTGAGCATGAACCTGCATCAACCCAATGTGCTTGTGGCTGCCAACTTCGTCGTATCGGCGAAGATGTCAGTGAAAAACTGCATTTCAGACCGGCACAGTTCTATAAGGAACAGCATGTACGTGGCAAATGGGTCTGTGATCAGTGCGACACCCTGACTCAGCAAGCGATGCCCGCCTATGTGATTGATAAAGG
>NZ_VPCW01000010.1:0-102377 GCF_013418015.1 Acinetobacter sp. YH12211 | reverse complement strand
TCAAACGAACAAATAGAGCAGATAGAATTTGCACTCAACCATCGTCCTAGAAAAACACTAGGTTGGTATACACCGAGTGAAGTTATGGCTGGTTTTTATACTGTTGCACTTGCCGCTTGAATCCGCCCTTTCTTCGGGTGACTAATTCTTCAGTTACAGCCTGAATGGTTTGACTATGTAAATTACATTCTTTGGATGTGCCTTTCGTATATTTGGCAATATCAAAAGCAGAGAGAAATTCACCTTTCCGCTTCAAATGCCTAAACCCTAAATCATTGACATAATTCCAGACGAAGTTCACTTCTGATGCTAGTTGGTCTAACACCTTGCAATGTTTGTCTTTTATACGTAATTTAAGGGTTTTCATGTACTTATATTAACAATCAAAACTCAAGGAAAATAGTCCTTAGTTAAATCAAACGACACTTTATGTCGTGTCGCTTATATCTCTGACCTGAAGGACAGAGTTTTACGCTCCATTTGATAAAAAAGCCATGATCAACATGGCTTTCAATGTTCCTAACGCAGGATGATAAACAGATTATAAATAATCGCCTTCACGCTCTGGCTGATACAAAATCTTCTCAATTTTGACTTTCATCATATGACCATCGGGCTGTGGCCATTCAATTTCCTGACCTTCAGCTAAACCTAAAATGGCAGTCCCGACAGGTGCAACCACATTCACCTGCCCTTTCTCACCTTTAAAGTCATGCGGATAAACCAAGGTAATTTCAGTCGGTTCTTTTGCAGGTGCAATGGTAATCAATGCGCGGGCATTCATGCTCACCACATTATTCGGTACATCTTGTGGCGCAACCACTTCAGCACGTGCCAATTCATCTTCTAGATGTTGCATCGTTGGCGTCAATTTAGGTTGATGCTCAAGCATCGTTTCCAAACGGTGCAAATCTTGTTCTGAAATAATAATCTTTGGTCTAATCATTTACTTTTATTCCTGTCATTCCGACAATACTGTCATCATCAGCTTGCCTACAATCATATTCAATACGCTTAAGTTATAACAGAAATTCAGCTTATTGAACGAAAAATCAATTTTTTACATCCATAAAAAAAGCCCCCTTGAGGGGCTTTTCTCAAGGCTGTGCTTATTTTGCGTAAACTGGGAATTTCGCGCAAACAGCTTCAACTTTTGCTTTTACAGTATTAATTACAGCTTCGTCACCTTTGCTGTCAAGAATGTCTGCAATCCAACCTGCAAGATCACGTACTTCTGCTTCACCAAAACCACGTGTAGTTACCGCTGGAGTACCGATACGGATACCAGAAGTTACAAATGGAGAACGTGGATCGTTCGGTACAGAGTTTTTGTTTACAGTAATGTGCGCAGCACCTAACCATGCATCTGCATCTTTACCTGTAATATCTTGCTTGATTAAAGAAAGCAAGAACAAGTGGTTTTTCGTACCACCAGATACTACATCATAACCACGTTCAATAAGAACTTCAGCCATCGCTTGCGCATTTTTAACAACTTGTTGTTGATACGCTTTGTATTCAGGCGCCATTGCTTCTTTAAAACAAATTGCTTTTGCTGCAACTGCGTGTACCAATGGACCACCTTGGTTACCAGGGAACACAGCAGATTGTAATTTTTTCTCGATCTCTTCGTTTGCTTTCGCAAGAATTAGACCAGAACGTGGACCACGCAATGTTTTGTGTGTAGTAGTAGTCGTTACGTCAGCAATTTGCACAGGGTTCGGATATACACCAGCAGCCACTAGACCTGCTACGTGTGCCATATCTACAAATAAATAAGCACCAACTTTGTCTGCGATGTCGCGGAAACGCTGCCAATCTACAATTTGGCTATACGCAGAGAAACCCGCAACAATCATGCGTGGTTTGTGTTCAAGCGCTAAACGCTCAACTTCTTCGTAATCAATTTCGCCAGTTTCTGGGTTTAAACCATATTGGATAGCGTTATATGTTTTACCTGAGAAGCTTACTTTTGCACCATGAGTCAAGTGACCACCATGTGCCAAGCTCATACCTAACACAGTGTCGCCTGGGTTAAGTAAAGCTAAGTAAACTGCAGAGTTTGCTTGTGAACCAGCGTGTGGTTGAACGTTAGCATAATCTGCACCAAAGAGTTCTTTAGCACGGTCAATCGCCAATTGTTCAATAATATCTACGTATTCGCAACCGCCGTAGTAGCGTTTGCCTGGGTAGCCTTCTGCATATTTATTGGTAAGTTTTGAACCTTGAGCTTCCATTACTGCAGGTGAGCAGTAGTTTTCAGAAGCAATTAACTCAATATGAGCTTCTTGGCGCGCATCTTCATTGGTGATCGCTTGAGCTAATTCTGGATCAAATTCGGCAATAGAAATATTGGCAAACATTAGCGAGGTCCTATTAATTTAGGGCTTTTAAGCCGTGCTAAGATTGGCGCGTATTGTAGCATAAAGTTTGTGAACTGAGAGAATGAACTTTGCTCAGTTTTACATAAAAATAGCTCATGTTTCAGATAAAACACGAGCTATTTTAGGTCAAATCAATCTTTATCGTAATTCAACAACTTATTGAATAGGCATTAGTGATTGAACATCTTTGACAATCTCATCCATATTATTCACATACACAGTACCATGGTTCCATTTTTGCTCTACAGGTAAATCCTGATCAGTGACGTAATGAATTTTAGTTCCCATCCCTTGAGCTGACTGAACCAAGTAATCCGTGACTTGTTTCGGTACAGTTGGGTCAGCCGTTCCTTGATAAATAAATATAGGCGTACTGATTTTCACTTTTAATGGCTGTGAATCATTGGTTAAGAAATCTTTAACTTCAGGGATGGTCGTCATGAAATTTGGTTGAGTACGTGGATAACCATCCAATGTTCCATACGTCTTTACATGCGTTAGCATTGACTGAGCCATACTCTCACCTAATGCCTCATAACAGATAGACTCTGCCTGAGCAGCAAGTTGATCTGTTGGTCACACAAATATTTCAGAATATTGCAAGGTTGGAGCAGTATTTCTTAGCCCCGCAGCAATTAGAGCAGTAAACGTATCTAGTGGCACAAGTGTCTGTGCTTTCTTTATTACATCTGGCTCTTGAGCCGCTTTTTGTTCACCACCCGCCAATACCAACGCTAAATTTGATGCAGGTGCGATAGCTATGGCACCCTTATAATTTAACTGCGCCCGCGATGCATACTGTGCTGCACCTAAAGCCGCATGTCCACCCTGTGAATGTCCAACTACACTCCATCGCGTTTCTGCAGTATTACCCAAAAGCTTGCTTGCAGCGACAACAGCATCTGTAATCGAATAAGCTGCACTTTTTAAATTCAAGAATGGATGTAATTCTTTACCACTCGGTTCGCCTAAACCTTCGTAGTCGGGTGCAACAACGGCATAACCTGCTGCCAATAGTTTAGCAATGAAGTACTCATTTCCATTTAAACCTTGACGACTTGGTGCACACGCATCTGCCACGCCTGTTGTGCCATGTGCCCAAACTACAAGTGGCCATCCGCCCGTAGGTTTAACTGTTTGAGGGGTAAAAACAAGTGCAGTTGCTTGAGTTTCCCGTCCATTTACACCTAACATTTTATATGTCATCAATGTTTTAGATGAACTCACTGCATTTAAAAGATTATTCGCATTTTCACCCTGATCCCGATAAAGCTCTGTTTTCACGACTGGGGCACTAAAATTATATTTCGGAATACCATCCTCAACAACCACAACACTCGTATCGTCATGATCATCATTACAGGCGGTTAAAAACAAACTGCTGCTGGCCAAAGCCACGCTTAACCATATTTTTTTCATTTGCTTACCCTTGTCTTCATATTCTTATTAATTGCATCCTTCGCAATCTTTATTTGTACGCTTTTTTATCGTATCAGGCAAGATTTCAACAATTAATATGCAAGTGTATTTTATTTAAAATTAAACACTTACGGTAAAAATCAGTAAATTGATCACATATACAAGTGCCTATTAAATTTCAATTCAATTTGTCATACGCAGCGGCTAATGTTAGATTGCATTTTTATTGAATGACGCAAGCGAATCAGGACATGCAGGCAATTATTCTCGACACTGAAACCCATACTTTAAATGGACAACCCATTGAGATTGCCTACGCCCCCATTCAAATTCAAGATGGCAAAATCAGTCTAGATAAAAGTCAAATTTTCGATCAGTTATATCAAGTCGATGAGCCAATTTCATTCGCAGCGATGGCGGTACATCATATTTTAGAATCAGATTTAATTGATCAACCGCATTACAGTAGTTTCGAATTACCTGCCGAAACCACCTATATTATTGGGCATAATATTGATTACGATATTCGCGCTTTAGAAAAATGTGGTGTGGATACTTCTAAAATTAAAGCCATTTGCACTTTAGCACTTGCACGTCGTGTATGGCCGAATGCTGAAGCACACAATATTTCAGCTTTAATTTATATGATTACCAAAGGCAGCGAAAAAGCGCGTGATATGATTAAAAAAGCGCATCGTGCCGATATGGATATTATTTTAACGGCCAATATTTTGATGCACGAAGTTCATCAATTACAAATTCAAAGTATTGAAGAACTCTACACTGCCTCAGAAGAAGCACGTATTCCACAAATTATCAATTTTGGTAAACATCGTGGTACGGCAATTGCTGACCTTCCTGCCGATTATGTGCAATGGTTATTAAGACAAGAAGATTTAGATCCTTACTTACGCAAGGCGCTCGAAAATACCAGTATTTTGACTTTATAAATGTTTCAAGTGAATCTTATTGCATTTACCTGTCATAAATTATTCATATTATTGTAATTTTCAAAGTCTATGCTTTGCCTTAATTTATTGGGGAAATAAATTAAGGCTCATGTTTAATTATCAAAAAACTCAACTCGGTCTAGATGCATTACAACAGCGCACACGTGATTTAAATGCACGTCAACGTCGTTTATTGGTACTGATTGGTACTGAAGATTTTGATTTACTCGGAGATCAGTTCAAGCAACGTCTTGCACCACCTGAATTGATTGAACAGCTATTAGATATGCACCTGATTGCCCCTGCTGCGCTTGAGCAAGACACTTTGCAACACCAAGAGCAAACGGCTAACATTCTGCTGCAACAAGAGCAAGAGCCATCATCTACCACTTTACACACAGAAATTCATAGCCAACTTGCAAGCAGCACCCCGCAAGCGCATGCTGAAAGTTTGGCAGAACCAATCCACACCCAACATCTTCAAGTAAATTCAGTTCCTGCATATTTAGAAGCACGTGTTGCAGCTGCCATCAATACAGAACAGCCCGCTGAACAACCTGAACCCCAAGCAGAAATACAGCCTGAAATTACCGCTTTGAGTTTTGAAGATGTAAAATTTCTCATGATGGATACTTTGCAGCGTCATTGTGGATTAATGGCAAAACAACTGATTCAGCGAATTTTACAAGCTCAGGATATTCGCAGCTTAAAACTCTGCCAAATGCAATGGATTACCTCTTTGCAAGAAACTCGTTTACCACCGAAAGCACTCAATCAGATTTTGCAGCAAATCAACCACTCTCTGCAAAAGCTTAATCCGACTTAAAGCTTAGATTTTTTTACTTAGTTTTAAGTCTTTTTAACAATTAAAACCATGCTCAGGGACATATGGATTAATTTATTTTTATTACTTTTCAACACCTTAAAAACACATATAAACCTTAGATCCATTATTCCTATAAAAGCTAAGACTTTAGCGGCATAGCCCCGACTGATAAAAATCAGCGATATAGTATTTTCTAGAATTGTTGAGGCACAGGGTTATGATGAATTATGCATTTTTTTTAGCGTTTGATGCTTATGACAATCCAATGCAACTCAGTAAAGTTGGCAATTGGGTGATTACCTTTTTAAGCCCAAAAGATCAGGAAAGCCAAATACAGTTAGCGATTACCAATGTGTTGCCGCGTCAAATTTCAGCACATTTACAACCGCGACGCATAGTGATTCAACAAAGTACAGATGCCCAGCTCTGGCAAATCTTGCAAATTGAATGTTTTGATAGTCAAACCAATCAAGAGTTGAGTTTTCAACCCGATGATGACATTGGGCAAGCGGTCATTCAAAAAATTATTCAAGAGTTTGATAAATACGATGTAAATATCCAACTTGTAGAAGATCAGACGGTTTAAAGCGATATGTTTTACACTTAATGAGCACTTTATTTACGTGTGCTTTAAAAATCCTGCGCACAAAAAAGCTCATCGAAATGAGCTTTTCTAAAAATAAAGTAGTCTCACAAATATTTACTCCAACACACGGAAAATACTATCAGACTCGCGGCTTTCAAACAAAAGTTCGATGCTTGGTAAAATCACTTCACCTTCCACAATAATGTGTTCAATTTTGTGAAATAGTGCCAAACCCGCTGCCAATGAAGTTTCTGGGATATTACGTAGCAATGCTTTTGCTTCGTAAATATGGCTAAACTGGTCTTTAACTTTAATATCGATGATTTGCGTCATTGTTGTTCCCTTTTTCTTGACGGAAATTTTTTATACCATAGCTTATAAATTTTTTAAAAAAGTGAGTTGTTAGATTGTTTGACAATGTAGTATTTTTTTAAACTAAATTTAAATTATCTAATAAATTCAAACACATATTTTTTAAAATTTTATTTACAACTTACAAAACCACAGTAAATTTGCTTGTTTTTCATTCTAGCACAGAAAAAACTCGCATTGCTGCGAGTTTTTTTATGTTGGAAGGCTAGTGCTGATTTTATTGTTTGAACAAGAGTTACAAACTCAACGAGCTGTCATTGATCCGTCCAACTGCATCGTAGCGTCTATTACATTGAATGACCTACTGTAGTTTTAATATAGTGAAACTTATTTTTTGCTGCAATAGCCCACTACATTTCAACACATTCACACAGCAAAATTTCAATTGATTTAATTTTCAGTTACGGCATAATTTTATGCGGTTAAAAGCTCCAGCTTTGCGATTAGCTTCTGCATAACTTGGCGATACTTTCAAATAATAAGAAGTCGACGATTATTCAATTAACTCAATTTCATAATCAACATCTTGCAGCATATCTTTATTGTATAGCTTTACCATTGCTGTTGCTTCAGCATAATCGTAGAACAAACCTTCTGCGACAGCTTTACTGCGAAATTCCGTGGTACCAATTTCATTATCATGCGGAACAAAATATAAGTTTTCTGGAATGAGTTTAACGATATAGCCCACGAAGCTGCCCTCAGATTTTTCAGTTTTAAAATATGTGAGTTTTATATGCTGAAAAACGTGATCAGGCTATGGCAAATAAGATCGAATGTTTATCTTAATTTTTTATATACTTTTCAACTATTTTTTATATTACAGTTCAATGCTTATATACTAATTTGGTGCGCTCAGCGCGCACCAGAAACCATCAGTAGACTATTGATAGTATTTAACTTTTTATACTTAAAGATTTTATTTACCGTATTAAATACCGTAAAAACTTTAATCAGATATATGACATCAAATGCCTTATGATTTTATTTCCCACATACATGATTTAGATCTATCTTATTATTCTGTCATATTCAACCCCTCATTTGTGATATGTTATATCATTACATTTTTAGGTTCTCTGTTTTTCATATATCATTAATTAATTAAGATTCAGGGTTCAGGGCATGTTTGAAAGTATTGATGATTTAAAGAAAAAATTAGATCAGCATCGTCCTCTTTCTCCTGCAATTGTAAAAAATTTACAAGAAGATCTTATTGTCCGTTGGACATATCACTCGAATGCAATTGAAGGCAATACACTTACATTGCTTGAAACAAAAGTTGTTTTAGAAGGTATAACCGTTGGTGGCAAAGCCTTACGCGAACACTTCGAAGCAATCAATCATAGAAATGCGATTTATTATGTTGAAGATATTATTCGAAAAGAAGAACCATTCTCTGAATGGAAGATTCGAAATATACATCAACTCATTTTAAAAAATATCGATGATGACAATGCTGGCCACTATCGCCAGCAAAACGTATTGATTTCAGGTGCTACATCTACCCAACCTGATTACACATTACTAAATGACAAGATGGCTCAATTAGTAGACTGGTATAATAGTGAAGCACATAAGCTGCATCCAATTGAGCGTGCGGCCAAAGTACATGCTGATTTTGTGGGTATTCATCCGTTCATTAATGGCAATGGACGAACATCACGTCTTTTGATGAATCTTGAATTATTAAAAGCTGGTTATCCGCCTTGTGTGATTACAGTAGAAAATCGATTGGCTTACTATGAAGCTTTGGATCAGTGGATGGCATATGGGAAGACCGAAGCTTTTATTCAGTTGGTTTCCAAAGCTGTATTAGAGGGATTTAAACCATATAAGCTTGTTTTAGGGATTTAAGATAAAAGAATAGTTTCTATGCTCTATCAAAAATAGAAATATGGACAAGCCTTTACTTTAGTTAACTCAAATTATTTTTTGATAAATCAGCAACCAAAGTGCATGCTGATTCTTTGGGTTTAAATCTATTTGGATAGATACCGTCTAAATCAGCATCGTATAAGATTTTGATATTTCTATTGAATAGAGTAACCGCCATCAATTACATACTGTGAACCTGTAATAAATTTAGCCTCATCTGAAAATAAGAAACTTACCAAAGCTGCGACCTCTTCCGCCTTACCTAAACGGCCTATAGGGTGTTTTTTTACCAATGTTTCATGATCAATATGATCAATTAACGGTGTTAGGATATATCCTGGATGGACAGAGTTGATTCGTATATTTTGATCCGCATAATCTAGTGCAACTGCTTTACTCATGCCTGTGACCGCATGTTTGCTTGTCACATACGGTGCACGATTTTTAGTTGCAATTAGTCCTAACATCGAAGACATATTCACAATTGCACCGCCATCATTTTTCAGCATCAATGGAATTTGGTAATGCATACAGTAATACAGGCTATTGACATTAATATCCATGACTCTATGCCATTCCTCAATTGCAATATCTGCAACAGGATTAGCATCAGTAGTGACACCAGCATTGTTTAAAGCTAAGTCTAAACGTCCGAAATTATGCTCGATCTCTTGTAATACATACTGAATAAAAAGATGATCTGCAACATCACCTGTATAAATTAATACTGAAGTCAACATAGATAACTCTTTTTCAAGCCTCTCTAATTGAACTACGTTTAAATCTACAAGGCACAATCGACAACCTTCATGAGCAAGACGTATAGCTACCTCACGACCAATACCTGATGCAGCGCCAGTAATCATAGCAACTTTATTCTGCTTGTTCATTGAGTCCCCCATAAGGAAATTGAATCATATATGCCTGTATACTTTCTTTGATCTGAATTGGTATCGGTTGTTTCGAAAAATTTTTCTGATCCACAATCACGATTACACTGTTTCCAACTGCAATCACTTTTTGCTGTGCCTCACTATATATTTCATAGCACATACTAAAACTTGTATTGCCAACATGCGTAACATAGGACCGTGTAACTAACTGATCAGGATATAAAACAGGTGCTTTATATTCACATTCATTTTTCAAAATGACGCTATACAAAGATTCTTTAAAAAACTGGAATTGATCCAAAAAATCAATCCGAGCATCTTCCATATAACGAAAATAATGTACATTATTTAGGTGACCAAATAAGTCCATTTCTCCCCATGAAATTGGACGAGTAACTTGAGAAAACTTCACCTGATTATTCACGATATAGGCCACCATTTACATGGATGTTTTCACCTGTAATGTAAGATGCACCTGAACTACATAAAAATTTAATGACCTGTGCAATTTCTTCTGGCTGACCCAAACGTTTTAGTGGCGTGCTGTTAATCATCGCATTACGTTTTTCATCACTCATACCTTGCATCATCGCAGTATCAATTAAACCTGGAGAAATCGTGTTAATGCGGGTTCTCGGTGCCAGTTCAATCGCCAAACTTTTCGTCAATGCAAGTACACCGCCTTTTGCTGTAGCATAAGCGGTATGTGCAATACTCCCCTGATGCCCAGCGATAGAAGACATATTAACGATGGCACTCTGCTCTGCCAAAAGTGGTAAGAAGCTTTTAATTAAATAATAGTTAGCATTTAAATTAATACTGATTTGACGATTCCATTCTTCGTAGCTTAAATCTTCAAGTTCAATATGTTGATATAGACCAGCTGCATGAATCAGAAAATCGACTGTTTTAAATCGTGCTTCTACTTCACCTTTTACTTGATCAATGGCATCTGAACATGAAAGATCACATTTAAAATATGTATATGGACTTTTTAAAGTAGATAAAAATTTTGAATCTTCCCCAACAACATCCATCAAAATGAAGTTCACATTGTGTTCGTCAAAAGCTTTTATCGTCGCTTTAGCAATTCCACCTAGTGCACCTGTCATCACTACAGTTTTTTGTGTTAATCCATTCATATTGAAGTCCTTAAAAACTGAAGGGTGCATTACACCCTTCATATATCTATCCAATTTTAGAATTTGTATGCCGTGACAAAGTTTAAACGGGATACATCAAACTCTTTACCATCAAACTGTTCACGTTTGCCTTGATGATATTCAAGACCGACGTCCACGCTTGGAACTGGTGTATAGAAAAGGTTAGCAGCTAAATCTGACACACGCTTATTGGCTGCCGTATTGTTTTTGGCATAAGCAGTTGAATCATCAAAATCTAATAAAGAAGCAACTAAGTTAGTTCGCCACTGATCTGACAGTTTGTGTGAATAACCTAAAACATAAGTATTCACTTTATTTTGATCCAAATCGTTTTGGTTTGCATTAACACTAAAGTCACCCTTGCTTGGGTAACCATTTAATATTCCTGCATTTTGTGCTGTATAAGAAACGAATTTTTCATCACCTTCAACATGATAAAAATGACCTTGAATCGAGCTCTGGTCAGTCGGTTTAAATTTTAGACCTGCACCTATACCCCACGCTAATTTATCCAGATCTTTCTCATCACCGTTCACTGTAACCGTTGCACGCTTTTCATGGACAAAACCTTGTGCCACAGCAGTCACATTACTTTGGTTAAACACATATTTTGCAGTCAAAGCAGGAAGCTCGGATGAGCGAGAATCAACATATTCCGCAGCAATTTTTAAATTATGTTGGGGTGCTAAATTAAAGTTATAACGAACTTGCGGTGTACGTGTCCATGAATACCCCATAAACAAGGTGTAATCGACACTCTCAGTATTGGTTTCAATATTTGCCATACCTGAAGACGTTTGACCTAAAAGCCAATTATTAAAATCAACATAGGCATGACGAATACGTAATTTACCATTGCCCTCAGCGCCATCCCAAAAGTCCATTTCAATTTTGGCTTTGACATCTGTATCTTTTACCACTTTAGAGATATCCATACCTAAACGTGTGGCAGTCAATGTCACAGCTGAACGGTTACCTGCTGACGATTTGTTCACATCAGGCGTTTGGTTTTGTACAAATTGATTTGAGGCTGTATCTTTAAAATCAACAGCACCATCCATACGCACAATCCCATAAAATTTAAGATTGGTATCACTCAGCGTGATTGATGGTTGCTTCGTGAATTGGGTGGCAATTTGTGTATTTTTTGCTTCGGCTGCTTTAGCATCAGCAGCTCTCAATTCTTTAAGCTGATTCAGTTCAGTCTCAAGCGCTGCAATTCGGTTTTCCATAGTGTTAGCGAAAGCACTGCTACTGGCTACACATGCAATAGATAGAACAATTGTTTTTAATTTGAATTTCATTGTGAAGTCCTTTTTTAAACGCGAGTTTCCTGATTCCACTCAAGAAGTATGAGTGGAATGGTCTAAGTCATTTAGATGTGATGTATTAAGAAAATTTCTTTTGGTCTTCGTGGTCTACTTCATGCAGTGAACGGCCACGTGTTTCTTTAAGCATAAAAATTGCAAATACAGACAGTGCAATCACTGACATAATGTAAATTGTAATCGGTGTCGTGCTGTCATAAGTTTTCCATAACATCGTTGCAATCATCGGCGCAATAGAACCTGCCAAAATTGCACTGATTTGGTAGCAAAATGAAGAACCTGAATAACGCATACGTGTCGGGAAAATTTCAGCCAGTACAGCGCCTTGACCTGCATAGCACATTGCTTGGAAATATAAACCTACGCACATAGATAACAATACAATGTAGAACTGAGCCGTATCTAAACCGACGAAATAGAATGGCAACCACACAACTAAACCAGCATAACCAATATACATAGTTAATTTACGGCCAATCTTGTCAGATAAATAACCTGAGAAAATCATCGCAAAGAACTGGAATGCATTTGCACACAATAAAAGTAATAAGATTGTAGTGTATTCAAATTTCAATTGAATAGACATATAAGCAATTGAAAATACAACAATAATATAATACGTAGAGTTTTCACCTACACGCATTAACATACCAAATAATGCTTGTTTCGGATATTGAACTAGCACTTCTTTTAGGCCAGCAGCAGCTTTTTGGTTCTCTTCTTGACGCTTAATCTGCTCTTTGAAAACATCTGACTCTTCTACATTTTTACGAATATAGTAGCCAATGAATACGATAATCGCAGACAACCAGAATGCAATACGCCAGCCCCAAGATAAGAAATCTTCTGGAACTAAAGAGAAAGAGAGTCCTAATAAAACGAGACTTGCCAAGACGTTACCCGCACATGCAGCCGCTTGAGGAAAGCTCGTCCAAAAACCACGTTGGTTTTCAGGACTATGCTCGCCCACCAACAACATTGCACCGCCCCATTCACCGCCTACAGCAAAGCCTTGGATAAAACGAAGTAATACTAAAATTGCGGGTGCTGCATAGCCAATACTTTCGTACGATGGAATACATCCCATCAAGAATGTTGCAACCCCAACCATAATTAGACTGATCTGCAAAAGCTTTTTACGGCCGTATATATCACCATAATGTCCAAAGACTAAACCACCTAATGGACGTGCAATAAAACCAACTGCATAGGTCGCGAAGGCCGCAATGATACCCATCAATAGACTACCATCCCCCATTGCAGGGAAAAATAGCTTAGAAAATACTAAAGTACTTGCAATACCATAAATAAAAAACTCATACCACTCTGCAATAGTTCCTGCCATTGCTGCGCCAACTACTTTCTTAATTGACGATTTTTCTGCGGGCACATCAACTGCCCCAACATTATTTTCTACAGCTTCCATGTGAACTTCCTTTTAATCCTTAACTTAATTAATGTTGCCTAAACATACATATTTAATTTCTAAATATTCATCCATACCGTATTTAGAGCCTTCACGGCCAATTCCTGATGATTTCACTCCTCCAAAAGGCGCAGCAGCATTAGAAATAAGACCGGTATTTACTCCCACCATGCCGTACTCTAAACCACGCGAAACACGTATAAATTGATTAATATCTTGAGTAAAAACATAAGATGCCAAACCGAACTCAGTGTCATTTGACATTGCAATTGCATCTTGTTCTTGTTCAAATTTAAAAATAGGTGCAAATGGACCAAATGTTTCTTCTTTAGCGCAAAGCATGTCTTGTGTCACATCTTTAACTAAGGTCGGAATACACCAGTTACCATCAGTATTTTCAGTCTGACCAGTAACCAAGCTTGCCCCTTTAGACAAAGCATCCTTTAT
Organism: Acinetobacter sp. YH12211; assembly: GCF_013418015.1. Lineage (NCBI taxonomy): Bacteria > Pseudomonadati > Pseudomonadota > Gammaproteobacteria > Moraxellales > Moraxellaceae > Acinetobacter > Acinetobacter sp. YH12211. The sequence continues at coordinate 88,705 of NZ_VPCW01000010.1, read as the reverse complement.
ATGCTCTTCAACTTTTTGAATGGCTTTACGATTAATGAGAGGCCCAATATCTGTATCAGCATCTAGACCATTCCCGACTTTCAGTGCATCTACTTTAACTTTCAGTTTGGCAACGAATTCATCATAGATGGCACTTTGTACATAAATACGGTTAGCACAAACACAGGTTTGTCCTGCATTACGGAATTTTGTATCCATTACCCCTTGTACAGCTTGGTCTAAGTTGGCGCTGTTAAAGACTAATACAGGTGCATTACCACCAAGCTCCAGTGAAAGTTTTTTCACTGTGGGTGCACTTTGCGCCATCAGTTTGGCCCCAATTTCAGTCGAACCTGTAAAACTGAGTTTTTTAACAATTGGGCTTTCAGTAAAAATCTTGCCAATCTTGGTCGATGAACCTGTAATGACATTAAATACACCAGCAGGAATGCCAGCATTTTCAGCCAGTTTTGCAATTGCCAAAGCAGTTAAAGGTGTTTCAGATGCTGGCTTAACTAAAATTGTGCAGCCTGCTGCCAATGCAGGAGCAACCTTGCGGGTGATCATTGCTGCTGGGAAATTCCAAGGCGTGATTGCGGCACAAACACCAATTGCTTCTTTAAAGACTAAAATTTCACTTGAAGGAACAGTTGGAATAATGTCGCCATAACTACGTTTAGCCTCTTCACTAAACCATTCTACATAGCTGGCAGCATAAGCGATTTCACCCTTTGCTTCTCTTAAAGGTTTGCCTTGTTCTACCGTCATAATTGCAGCAAGTTCGTCCTGATGTTGCATCAGCAAATCAAACCAGTTTCTTAGTAAACGACTACGCTCATTCGGCGCCACATTTTTCCAAGATTTTTGTGCAATTTCAGCATCCGTTAAAGCTTGCAATACAACTTCATCTGACAATACAGGGACTTCTGTAATCACAGAATTATCCAGTGGATTTTTAACTTCTAAAGTTTCTTCAGAGCTGATCCACACTCCATTGACCCAGCATTTATTTTCAAATACTGACAAACGGGTGATATCCATATAGTAAGTTTCCTAAATCAATTTTTAACTGTTACTGTTTAAATCGTGCGATTTTCTTAACGAGTGTCGATTGCTCAACCCCGAGGGCTTCAGCTGTTGCACGTGTAGAGCCATGAATATTTAAGGCATTCAGGATCAAATCACGTTCAAAAGCGAGCACTTTATCTTTCAAATTCAGTTCTGCTGTTTCAGCATTAACTTCATGCCGTAGATAATCAGGTAAGTCATGTATGGTGATTTCCGTGTGCATAGTGCTGACCATCAAACGCTCAAGCACGTTTACCAACTGACGAATATTTCCAGGCCATTTATACTGTGATAAGGACTCAATAACTTCTGGACTAAACTGCTTATCCAGAGCATATTTTTCATTAAAACTTTTCTGATATTGCTGAACCAAAGGTAAGATTTCAGAGCTGCGCGCTCTTAATGGTGGCAGTTCTAGTTCCACTACATTAATGCGGTAAAATAAGTCTTCTCGGAATTCACCGTTTGATACCATTTCTTCTAAATTGCGGTGCGTAGCAGACATAATTCGAATATCTACTTCTTTAAACTCAGTTGCACCAACTGGTAAAAAACGATTTTCCTCAATAACTTTTAACAGCTTTACTTGCATGCTTAATGGTAAGTCACCAATTTCATCGAGAAACAATGTTCCTTGATGAGCAATTTCAAGCAGCCCTTTTTTGCCTTTAGTGGCTGCACCTGTAAAAGCACCTGACACATAACCAAACAATTCAATTTCCAGGAGATTGTCTGGGATACCCGAACAGTTAAGTTCCAAAAATGCATATTCTGCACGTGGACTAATGCTGTGAATGTAACGTGCCAGCTTACTTTTACCTGTACCTGTTTCACCACGAAGTAAAACTTTGCTATTAAACTTCGCAACATTGGTCGCTAAATCGAAAAGCTTTTGTGTTTCACGGGAAATAATCAAATCATTAGAAGCACAGGAAATTTTATACTGTGACTGACTACGGAATAAATTTTCCAATTGCTCCTGTGCATGTTTGGCACGCAACAACTCGGTAATATCTCGCACACTTGTCACGACACAAATCAGCTGTTTTTTTTCATCAAATACTGGGCTACCTGTAACCAAAATCTTCTGCGTACCATTGATGGTTTGCACAAGTGTCACGACTTCCTGACGCTTTAACACCTCAAGAGATGCAGAATTCGACAGATAGCCCAGTTTGACTAAATCACCCATATAACGACCAATCAGAATATTTCTGTTCAGTCCTGTAATGCGTTGATATGCGCTATTCACAGCAATGGTGATTGCATTTGCATCAGTGATATAAATACCATCTTGAATAGCATCAATAATTGAACGGATTGGCTCTACATCAAATATAGAATGGCCATCTTGAGCTTGAAGCGTGAAATGTCCCTTACTCGTTTTCATGAAAGAAATAACTTCATCTATACTCATGTCTTCACCTACCCGATCAATATGCTTCAAAATAAATTGCTTCAATATCCGTAATGGAAAGTTGACGTGGATTATTTTTCAGTAAACGCTCTACTTTGATTGCTTCTGCTGCTAGTGCAGGAATGTCACTCTCATGAATACCAAAAGAGCGTAAACCTGCTGGGATATTGAGCTGCTCAGAAAACTTATGTAAAAACTCCACCAAGCTTTCAGCATTTTCCTGATGATTTTGCCCTTTATTCAGCTTCAAAATCGTGGCGATATGACTCAGACGTTCAGCACAGCCAATCACGTTCCATTTCAAGACATGCGGTAGCATTAAGGCATTACTGACACCATGCGGCATTTTGTATTTACCCCCTAGCGGATAAGCCAAGGCATGTACAGCTCCCACACCTGCGTTACCAAAAGCCAAACCTGCCATTAAACTTGCGGTCGCCATTTTTTCACGAGCAACAAGGTTATTGGGCAAGGCATAGGCTTGCGGTAAGTACTCCACAATAAGTTCAATGGCCTGTACAGCTAACGCATCCGTAATATCAGAGTGATTTACCGAAATATAGGCCTCAAGCGCATGCACTAAAGCATCTACACCACTGGCAGCGGTTACAGAAGCTGGACAACTCACTGACATTATTGGTGATACAATTGCAACATCAGGTAGCAGAAAATCACTGACAATACCTTGTTTCATTTGGTTTGCAGTGTCAGATAAAATCGCAATATTCGTGACTTCTGACCCTGTACCTGAAGTCGTAGGAATAACAATCAAAGGAATATCACGACCTTTGATCTTATCTGTACCAACGAATTCAAGAATGTCACCCACTTGACCCGCTAGAGCAGCGACACACTTAGCAATATCCAAGGCACTCCCACCGCCTACCGCCAATACTGCATCACATTGCTGAGCATGGTAGACATCAATACATTCTTGTACTTGCTCTAATTCAGGCTCTGGTTTAACTGCATCAAAAATTGAATATTCAACAGTGAGTAAATCTAGGACATACTGAATCGTGCCCGACTTCACTACGCCCTGATCCGTCACAATTAAAGGCTTCTGAACTTTAAATTGCTCAATCGCTTGTACTAAATATTGCAAGGCTGATTGACCAGTGATTAATTTATTTGCACTTTTAAAAGTAGAAAAACTCATTCACGTTCCTGTTTAAATTTTGCTTGCGATATATTTACCAATTTGGACTAAATATTGCTCTGCAACTGGCAACTTCCCTGCCAGTGTGAAAATCCCGTGCATCAAGCCTTTTAAGTGGTGATATTCCACATTTAGTCCACTCTGAATAGCTTTCTGTAAATACAGTAAAGCCTCATCACACAAAGGATCGTGCTCAAGCGTTAATAAGAAAATGTCGCCATTTTTAGCATCAAATGGCTGTTTCAATAGAGATATAGCATCTCGGTCTTGTCCTTCAGCAAACAATTGCGCAAAGAACCAATGCATCGTACTTTCTACAAGTGGTAGACCATCTTGATAGCGTTGATAGCTGTTTAATTCGGGGAAATGTCCAATGACTGGATACAGCAACACTTGGGCTTTTAATTCGACACCATAGTTTTGGTAAAAATTTTGACCTAAATGTGCTGCTAAATTTGCACCTGCACTGTCACCTGCAAAGACCATGCGTCTTATATCCACATTTAAATCATCCGCATGCGCCATGATGTACTGCAAAGCACGCTGACAATCTTCAAATGGTATTGGAAACTTTGCTTCCGGCGACAAGCGATAATCCACAGCAATAACTCTGACATTTGCTATTGCTGAGATTTTTCGACAGATCGAATCATGTGTATTTAAGTTACCAATAACCCAACCACCACCATGAATAAACAACACTGTTGGACGTTTCTCAGCCTGTTCTATATTCGTGTCATAAACACGTAAATTAACAGGTTGTTCAGAAACTAGAGCAAAGATGTCTTGGCTTTGAATATGCTCTAAACCCTGCATGGCAGCCAAAGCACAATTGCCTTCATAAGTTGTTCTTAAAGCTGGGATCTCGCCCATTTTCTCAAATGATTTACCACCATTGGCAATAAAGGCGTCGATTATGGGCTGAGCCTCTGGATGCAGTACCAGACTCATACTGGCTCACCGTGAGCTGTAACTACATGTACCACATAATCTTCAGCATTAAACTGCGTATAGTTACGGTAAGACTCTACATTCAGTGGCCAGTTATTAATGACTTTACCTGCGGCATTTTTATACCAGCTTGAGCAATCAGAAGCAAAAGCTGAACTCGCCATCTTCACTTGAATATCGTCATTATAGGCAGTGAAAATTGGTGCTTTAACATCTAAAGAGACTTGGTTCTGTAAGATGTATTTCGTCGCATCAACAATATACTGATGCTGAATTTCAAGCATAGTCACAATCGAGTTATGGTTTAAGTTAGTGTTTGGACCATAAACGATAAACATGTTATTGAATGCAGGAACAGTTAAACCCAAATAGGCTTCTGCTCCCTCTGCCCATACTTCTGATAACGGTGTTGATTGCTGACCAATAATATCTAAATCACCATTGAAATTTTGGCTGGCAAAACCTGTACCATAAATAATTACATCCGCCTCAATAACTTCACCAGTAGTTGTAATTACGGCATTTTCTGTAATTTCAGCCACACCATCTGTTACCAAAGATACGTTTTCACGATTTAAAGCTGGGTAATAATCATCGGTACGTAAAATACGCTTACAGCCAAATTCATAATCAGGTGTGAGTTTTTGACGAAGGTCAGGGTCATCAATATTTTTTTCTAAGAACTCGAGAGCAATACGCATGCCTTCTTTTTGTGAATCAGATCCATGCTGTGTGCGGTTAAAACCATCTTCACGCATTTGATGAATATGATTACGACTGGCAAAGAATGTTTCTGGATTTGCTTCAAACTCATCTAACTCTTCAGCGCTAAAGATTTGTTGATCACGCGGCATGATCCAGTTAGCGCTACGTTGGAACACTGTTAATTGCGCTGCTACTTTTGCAACTTCAGGAATATACTGAACAGCACTTGCAGCATTTCCGATACTAATTACTTTTTTTCCAGCCAGTTCAACAGAATAGTCCCATTCGGCTGAATGGAAAGCAGCACCTTTAAAGCATTCTGCTCCTTTAAATTTAGGTATAACTGCTTTATTCAATTGACCCCAAGCAGGTACAAAGACTTTGGCTTTCACAGGTGCTGAGTTTTTAATTTCTAAATCCCAAAGCTGTTCTGCATCATTCCATACCGCCTTTGTAATTTCAGAATCGTACTGAATATGAGAATCAAGCTCAAAATGCTGTGCTAGTCGTTGTAAATAATTCAGTAACTCTTGTTGTCCTGCATACATGCGGCTAACACGAAGGTTAGGAAAATAATCAAAGCAATAAATATGTGACTGTGTATCACAAGCTGCGCCAGGATAAATATTGTCGCGCCAAACACCACCTAAAGCCGATGCTTTCTCAAAAATTCGAAAGTTTGTTATGTTATTTCTTTTCAATTGGGCTGCCATTCCCAGACCACCATAACCTGAACCCAAAATTGCTACATCAATAACTTTACTGTTCACTTGTTAATCCTTTACCAAATTTCCAAAAATAATGAAAAAAATCATCACACCAAATAAGTTACAATAATCATGCCAATATAAAGAAAATAAGCATCCATTTGTTTTTTAATATATTTTAAAAAAACAACTTTAGATAAACGATGAATACTTTCTCATTATTTAGTTTTTTCGATGAAAAAATTACTCTAACATTTAATATTCAATAATTATTATTTTTTTACACGAAATATTTTGTGAATTTTTTCTTAGACTTTGGTCGAAAGTGAAATTTATAGGTATATTTAATTTGAAGAATAGTCAAAGTGTCTTAGCTATAATTTTCAATAAAGTGAAGTGATTGCACCTAAAATAAAGGCTTTTGAGCAAATAAATATTTATATTCTAATTTTTGATGAATTTATTCTTATTAATAAAGTTTTATGTTTTTTGGAGATGGTGACAAAACAACTCATATTGAAAATTTAATTTAAACATGAAGTTAAAACAATATTACCCACTATCTATTACCCATATTTACCCATCAACCTCAGAAAGAGAATAGGCTGTGCATGAAGCACAGCCTGTAACCATCTATAAGAATTATAGACCTTTATAGAATTCCTTAATTTTTTGTGCCATGAGCTTACGACGCTCATTCAAAAATTCAGTATATTGATCAGCATCTAACTGGTTTAAATTACTTGGTATGCAATGAGTCTGTAAATTCAGGTCTAAACCTTCAATACTTTTCAGAGAAGTTATTTCATTCTTATCCAACTTAATATCATTTTGGATTTTTTCCATATACACTTTTGGAGAAGCGTTTCCTAGTTTAATATTGATTGCTTGCTCTGTATAAACATAATTAGCTACTTGATTATATTCACTTTTCTTAAACCCATTTTTAGCTAAATAGTCTTTTGGAAAAACGTGATGTACATCCCCTCTTTGCTCTATTAAGCTTCGTACAGTTAAACTACCAGACAGGAAGGATTGCTCATTTGATTTGCATTGTGCTGCTAGATAACACAAGTATGCATTATTAACAGTACTTGAAGAATCCAGCTCATTTACCAAACGGTAATTCCAGAACCCATCATCTAAATCTGCTTGCTCGATTTGAGCTAAGTATCCTTCAATACCTTTTTCTAAGATTTGTTTACTATCACGCTCAATCGCTGATTCTGAAGATCCAGAATAACGCCCTGTCAGTAATGAAACCACATACCAGCGTTTTACAAGATTTTGAATTTGTGGCTCAGGCATTTTTGATGCTCTAAGCTGCAAATAAAGCGCATAAGCAAAATTCAAGCTAGTCTTTGAGCTAATAAGTTTTTTGTCAATAAATCCCGCTGATTGGATGATCGTTAGAAAACGTTGGTAATTTGTCTGGTTGAAGAAGTCTTCTAAACCTTGACGTAACTTGTGATAACTTTCTTCAGCAATACTTTGTATATTACGTCTATTTTCAAAATCGCGGCCAGAAAGTAACGCCACAAGATCACTAAATTTTCCACGATTAAATTGGCACGTGTATGCCACACGTAAAACATCTATATAGTTAGGTTGATACAAATCATCTTTGATATCAGCTATCCAACTAATTTTTTTATAGTCCTCCGTATCTGCAAAATTTTTATCATTTTGTTTAATGATTTTATTAAAACTACCATCTTTCAAAAGATGGCAAAAGTAATCAATCATTTTACGTAATCGATTTCCACCAAATTGCTCATCTGATGCAATCTTTGACATAACAAAGTCTGCATTACTGAGTACTACACCCTTTTGATTGATTCGTATAAAAATTTCAGTAACCGTGTCGATATCCAGAGATGAATCTAGTTCAATGATACCAATCTGACGATTTTTGATTGCTTTTAACTGCTCAAGCTTATCTTCAATGAAATCTTCATTTGCATCTGGATTCAATCCCATATATGCACGTCTAGCCTGAGATATTGAAATATCCCCATTTAAAATTGGGGCGATATTATTGACCCAGATTGGATTACGCTCGATAGCTGTGTTACATACTTCAAATAAGGGCTCATCATCTTTAGCAGTTGGGTTATACGCTATTCGAATATTAGTTTCTTTATAGTCCTTATCTAACACCAACTGCCCAACAACAGCAGCAGTCAATGCAGTAATACGTTGCTGTCCATCAATAAGTACCTTTTTTCCTGCGGATAAGGTTCCATCTTTAAGACGAATATCCGGGTTACGCCATGTGATGATATAGCCGACAGGATAACCTTTATATAGCGAATCCATTAGATCCCGCACTTTACTACTCGACCAAACGAAAGGTCGCTGGATTTCAGGAATTGCGATTTCACCTGATTTTATCCAAGAGAGTAATGTATCAATTGGATGCTGATGTACTGAATATTTCGCCATTAAGACGCCCCTCAAAATAACTAAAACATACAAAATAAAAGGTCATTGGGTACTGATACCCAATGACCAAATTTAGAAAATCAAACTTCTTCCATATCAATCAAGTTTTCTAAGGTCTGGCTAAACGTATCTTGGAATGCAGAATCCTTACGGTAAAGATTATATAAATCCACCATATTTTTACGCTGTACCACCATAATTTCATCGAGCATCTTTTTAAACACGAGTGCTCTGTTTTGTGGATCTTGGGTCTGCTTATACTTTTTCATGAAGTTTTGATGTTGCTGAATACGCTTCACCAAATCAATGATAATTACCCGTTGATCTTGTGGTGTTGCGCTCCAATCTTGAAACCATTTTTCATTAAACTTAGAAATAATAACATCTAAGGTTTCATCATCATTTTCTTCGCTTGGATTACGAGGATTGGCGTTTGTTGGCGCTACAACTGTTTCCTCTGCATCTAGAGTAATGGCTTTATTGATATGCTCACGCTTTAAAGCATAAGTGCTTAAATCAACTGATTCCAACAGATCATCAATACCATTTAAGCGCCCATCTTGTACATTCAATTTTGGAATAAGGAACTTTAAGAACCAATACAGTTGTTCCCATTCCTTTTTATTGAACTGCATGATCGAAGAGACTTGGGCATAAATTTTAACAAACTGTTTTGCCTTCACCTTAAAATCGACACGTTGCTCATGTTCCCATGATCCTTTTCTATCTACATCAAAACGGGCTGCCACTGTATCAATGATAGGGCTTAGGTCACTGCCAGAAGCATTACTAAAGAACAGTTCATTAAACTTCACCACCTCATGCAGTTCATAAATGCCTGTGTCATCTAAGGCCGTTTTAATATCATTCAGTACATTGACATTTGTTGCTTCGGACAATGAAGTCGAGGTATAGAAATCATCAAATGCTTTTTTAATATCATCAATGTCATTGTAGAAGTCTAAGATAAACAAGTCTTCTGTGCGTTTATTATATTTTGGCGCAGCACGGTTTAAACGTGACAATGCCTGCACACATAGTACGCCTGTCAATTTTTTATCGATATACATCGTGGTCAGTTTTGGTTGGTCAAAACCTGTCAGGTATTTGTTTGCCACCACCAAAATTCGGTTTTCATCTAAATCAAACTTTTCTTTGGTTTTGGTATCATTAAAGCCATTCAGCGATTCTTCAGTATAGGTTTTACCATCAACCTCTTTCTCACCTGAGAACGCAATCATGATGTTAAATGGGTTATTTTTTTGCTCTAACAATTTTTTAAGTGACAAGTAATAACGGATCGCAGCTTCAATGCTTTGTGTCACTACCATGCCCTTTGCCACACCTTTGAGTTTTTTCTTATTGACCACATTGTCAATAAAGTGCTCAAGCATAATGCTGGCTTTGGCATCAATGGATTGTTGTGATGCTTCCACATACGCTCTTAATATACGTTGTGCTTTTTTCGATTCAAACATCGGATTACCTTCAATCGACTTTTGAATCTCATAAAAGCTCTTATAGGTCGTATAGTTTGCCAACACATCTAAAATAAAGCCTTCTTCAATGGCTTGTTTCATACTGTATAGATGGAATGGTACATATTTGCCTGTCGCAACATCTAGTTGACCAAACTTTTCTAAAGTGGTGTTTTTAGGTGTTGCAGTAAAAGCAAAGTACGATACATTTTCACGCTTTTTACGTGTGGTCATCATTGCCACAAGCATGTCCTGAACATCATCAGCAGTTTTTAACGCTTCATTGCCCATCGCTCGGTTCATGCTGTTATGTGCTTCGCCTGACTGTGAACTATGTGCTTCATCAATAATGATGGCAAAGTTTTTATCACTTAAATCAGTCACGCTATCCCAAATGATGCGGAACTTTTGAATGGTGGTGATAATAATCTTTTTACCTGTTTCTAAAGCACTTTTTAGCTCTGCACTACTCAGCGCCGGGGCAATAATGTTTTTGATTTCTGAGAAATCTTTAATATTATCCCGCAGTTGTTTATCCAAAATTTTACGGTCTGTCACCACAATTACCGAATCAAACAACGGTTGATGTAACGCTCGTTTGCCTGCTGCAAGTGCATTATTTGGATAGGCTTCAATGAGCTGAAAAGCTGCCCACGTAATTGAGTTTGATTTTCCCGAACCTGCGGAGTGTTGAATCAAATACGGCTTGCCTACGCCATGCTGTGACACATCACGAATGATTTTACGCACCACATCAAGCTGATGATAACGTGGGAAAAATAAGGTGCGTTTGCTGAGTTGATCTGAATCTTTACCGTCTAAACGGACAAAGTGTTGAACAATATTGACCAAGCTTTCTTTGGCAAAGATTTCTTCCCACAGGTATGCTGTTTTATAACCGTTTGGATTAACAGGATTACCTTGTCCACCTGAAGCTGTACCTTTGTTAAATGGCAAGAAGTAAGTCTTTTTCCCTTCAAGTTTAGTGGTCATATAGACTTCATCGGTATCGACAGCAAAATGTACCAAGCAACGTGCAGGTGTCAGTAATGGCTGTGTTGGATCACGATCTTCACGATATTGTTTTTGACCGTGATAACGTGCTGTTTGATTCGTCCATGCGTTTTTAAGTTCCATCGTCACTAATGGCAAGCCATTGAGGAAGATGACCATATCAATTTCTTCACGACGGTTTTTGAGTGAATACTGTACTTGTCGTGTCACGCTAAAGATATTAGACGCAAAATTTTGTTTAACCGATTGGCTACTGCTTGCCAATGGGCATGGATACATAAAATGAAAATGTTGCTCATCGAGTGCCATGCCTTTTTTAAGCATATAGGCAATGCCATGTTTTTTAATCAGCTTGTCAAAACGCCCTAGAATTTTTTGTTTCCAGTCGTTTTTGTTATAGGCTTTGTAGGCATCTAAGCTATCTTTTTGAGTGCTTTCTAAAAATTGAAAAAATAGTTTTTCATCAATGGCATAGTCTGCATTAAAGTCGGACACTTGCCCGATGACATAGCCCAAACCCGTATGGGTTTGAGCGATGCCTTGAGCAAGGTCTTCTTTACAGATACCGACCAATGCACGTTCGATATTTTTTTCTAAAGCCAATTCGTTTAAATTTTTGTTCACAGTTACCCCTCTTACATGCATTGGTAATTCATTTTTTTTAAAAGCTAGATAAAAAATTAAGCCACTTTAATTTTGCCTGTAACAGCATCATTAATCAGGGTGGTTTTATATTCTTTAAGCTTTTCAATTTCAGCATATTTAATCAAAACTGCATTTTCTATTTTGCCTGTTAAATCATCTAAATATTCTGCAATCGCTTTCTGTTCTTCAATGTCTGGCAATAAAACATCTAGATTTTTTAGTAACTCTTGACTTAATGAAGCTCGAATGACCAAATTCATTTCTTTAACGAAATATGCTCTCATCATCGGCGAACTAAAATAATATTTCGAAAATTCTTTAATAAGAGGTGCTTTCAAAAATGGTCTGAACCTAATCAAAAAACCTGCAAACACAGCATTTTCTATTGTCTTAAAACAAACAGATGTAAATCCAATTTCATCAATCGTCTCAGAAGTCCTTGTAAAGAAAATGTCACCTTCCTGAACACTAAAACTCTTTTGGTCATTTAAAGTAGAGTTAGCTAAGCCTTCTACACACTCAGGTAAAACACGATTTTTATAAACATCGCTATAACTGACAAATGGATAACCTGTCCCGAAATAATCACCACCCGCACTAATACCATTTTGAGTAGTACCTAAATAACGGATTTTTGATGTTTCCCAATGTTCAGGAATTTGCCCAATCCATTCAACACCCGAATCTTTCATCGCAACATTTGGATTTAAACCTTGCGTCACTGCTTTTTGAATGACAATTTGCTTACGTTCATTCAGTAAAGCAATTTGCTGTTCTTTAATGGCAATGGCTTGGTCTATTTCAGCTGTCTTTCTATCCAAAAAATCAACTATTTTATTTTGCTCACTGAAAGAGGGTATCGGCAATAACTCATTATTCAAGTCATCCATCGATATCTTCATGCGAATAGTATTTAGCTTGCCTGAAGTCTCCGATTTTTTAATTAAAATACCAGTACCTAAACGACCCAAATTTTTTTGAAATGCCTGTGATTGGAAAATATAGTTGTAATATCCAATATTTGTTTTAGCACCATCTCTTGCATAAAGCATGTAATAAACAGGACTAACAACTCCAAAATATTTCGATAATCCAACCGAACCAACAATTACATTCATACTGTTCAGAACAATATCATTAGGTCTTGCTAACTTATAAGCTGTTAAATCTTCTTTAGGCTTATTTCCACCTCCTGTTTTTTCAGATTGTGGTATAACCCCTTGATGCATAGTTAATGACAAAATAAAATCAGTTTTTATCGGATCATTTTTTTCATTTCTCTCAGCGAGAGGGGCTTTTAAGCGTTTTACATCCCAACTAGCAGGAATTTTTCCGACCCAATCGATACCCGAATCTTTATAAGCATCATATTTATTAAACATTCCGCTTCTCCTTAAAGACCCAAAATCTGTGCAATTAAACCATCGGCTTGTTTCTCAAGACTTAAAATATCCTGAGCGACATCTTCAAGTGAACGCAACGGCTTATGTTGGTAGAAATACTTATTAAAACTGATCTCATAACCAATTTTTACAGAATCCAAATTAATCCATGCTTCATCCACATGCGGTTTTACTTCATCTAAGAAATATTGGTGAATACGCTGATTTAACGGCACAGACTCACTGTCACGAATATCAGCATTGCTTTCATAGGTGATGTACTCGCCTTTTTTGCCTGTTGCAAAATAACCAAAATCGGCTAAATCAGACTCTTCACAGCCTAACTTTTCAAGTAACTGCGCTAGCTTTTGCTCATTCAGTTTTTCAACTTTTTTCAGCACTTTCTCAGCCGTTTCGTCATACCAACTTACGGCATTTAAAATGCTGTTTTTTTCAGATGCAGATAGCTTTAAACCAAGGGATTTAATTGCTTTATCTACGTTGTCTTTAAACACATTAAAGTCACTTGATTCCGCTTCACCCACTTGCGCCATAATTGCTTGAGCAGATTCAAACAACGTCTTGAGTGATGTCCAATGCTTAATATCAAACAGCTTGGCTTTTGCTTTGGTATTTAAGCTGATCTCTTGCTTCTCACACCAATCTAAAACGTCTTTTTCCACTTCTTTGAGCTTGCCTGCTTGGTACAGCGCATCGCCATATTCAGCAAACATATATTCCATTGGCTCAAGCAAGGATTTATCAAAACGTAATGGCTGTAAACGCTCCAAACTAAACTGCGCTTTACGACGATCAGGACGTTCGATATTGACTTTATAATAGCCAAAATCACTATTATTAAAGACCTTAGAGGCTAATCCAATTGGATCATTATTGGCATCTAAACCACGCTCAACATCTTGCCCATTGAGGTACACATTTAAAATTTCCTCAAGATGCTCAGGTGCAAACTCACAGTTCTTTTGTCCTAAGTTTTTACGTAACTTACGGTAAAGCAAACTTGCATCAATCAGTTGTACTTTGCCTTTACGTGACTCAGGCTTGTTATTGGATAACAACCAAATATAAGTGGTAATACCCGTGTTATAGAACAAGTTGTTTGGCAATTGAATGATGGCATTCAGCAAATCATTTTCGATGATATAACGACGAATGTTGGATTCGCCGCCACCTGCATCACCTGTAAATAAACTTGAACCATTATGGACAGAAGCAATACGGCTACCAATACCATTTTGCTCAGGCGAGCTCATCTTACTGACCATTTCCATGAGGAATAAAAGCTGACCATCGCTCGAACGTGGCGTTGCATCTTCTTCTTTCAGTTCACCCCAATAGTTTTTAAGCTCGACTCTAAAACGTGGGTCGATGACTTTTTTATCTTCGACAATGTATTTTTGATCTGATGCCCAGCTTTTACCATACGGAGGATTTGACAACATAAAGTCAAAACGTTTTGAGGCAAACTCATCACTTGCCAAGGTCGAACCCACACGTATGTTTTCAGGGTTATTGCCCTTAATCATCATGTCTGATTTACAGATCGCATAGGTTTCATCGTTAATTTCTTTACCGTAGAGGAAGATGTCACGATCTTCATCGCTATAACGCTCTTCAATAAAGTTTTGCGCTTCGGTGAGCATACCGCCACTACCGCATTAAGGATTACATCATAATGTATGGACATATCTAAGCAACTGTAATTTATCATTATTTAATACAACTCAAATGTCCATAGAGCAAATAAAAATTATGGACATTCTGGCAAAAATGTCCATAGCTTTGATTTCAATGATTAAAAACATTTTTTCAAAATAGTATTAATCGTTATGCAATATTACTAATAATGAATTTAATTTTCACTATGTTCGTACTATAGTTGTCACTGACAATGCACATACTTCATCATACAACTTCTTTAAGTGCTCTAATTAACGGTACCACATCATTGTCTCATCAGTTTTAAAATTGATACCAAAAAACATAAGTATAGTTACTGAAATAATGATGGTTAAAGTAAATAAAGTGAGAAATTTCAAATACTTGATGTCCTTGGTTGATCCGGTTGTAATGTATTTGATTAAAAAACTAAATAATAAGAAAAGTAGTAGTGGTAATAAAATCATAAAAGCTGTTATTACTTTTACGGTTAAACGATAGTCTTCCCCTGTGTCTTTGAGCTCATTTTTTATTAAATTGGAAAAGCTTTCCTTGTCTTTGGGATTATTGAAAGAAAAATCTCCAGAAACAAATTTTTTGTCAAAAAGATGAGGTATATAGCAGCGAAAAGTATAATTTTGGAAGAAATGACATTTTGTAAGTGCACCATCAACTATGTATTCGATGATTTCTTTCTTCTCTATGTCGTTTAAACTATTCTCACTCCATTTAAATAATAAATTTTGTATTGGGAAATTTTCTAATACTGTTGACGTTTCATATAAGTGCCCTGCAAATTCAGCTCTATATTTTTCCGATATATAAGTAGACTTAGGTGCAAAACGACATTCAATAGCTTCAAAATCACAATAATAAATTTTACTTTCTAAAAATGGCAATTTGTCTGCAAGGTAGAAGCCAAAAATAAGTAAAGGGAAGAAAATTATTAGAAATAATCTCTTAAATTGATCTTGATTCATTTAAACCTACTTATAAAAATGATGTGTGCTGAATTAGCAGGAGACTTTCACTTGGGAGATTCTAGGCAGCTAACCGATAAAAGTCTTTTGCCATTTGATTTGGTGTCTTAAAATCCAAGCCTTTTTGAATTCTTCGCTGATTATAAAATAACTCTATATATTTTATAAGGGGCTGTAGTAGATTAGCAGAAGTGCTACTTGCGTATTCTTATTTGAATGGACAGATTTTCTTATTTGAAGTTGAACATCCATTCTTACTTTACTTGGACACATTATAAAATTTAAAGTATTCCTGTACCAGTTTGATGCTTTAATAAAGCCGCCAATTGTGAACCTGATTTTAGCTTCTCTGTATAAGGACACCCTTGATCATTAGGTGCCCAATGAGGACAACGTAAATAATATTGATCCAACAGCCCAACTCCATTTTTTTTCTTTTGCAAAGTCATCGGTTCAGCATGAATTGGACAACAAACAATGCTGATACCTAACTTATTGTTTCTTAGATCAGACTGTAAATCATCCATACGTTCTATAATACTTTCCGACGTACTCTGATCCTGAAGAATAATATTGAAATCTTGAGCTGAAAGACTAAATTCAGGTGCGGATGTATCTGTCATTAATGCTAAATCTTGTCGAGATAAATTTTCACGATATTCACATAAACGAACCTGCTTATTCTTAAAATACCAACCTGTACACCCCCAATAGAAATCTTGTGGATTAACATAAACTAAATTACGTGCCCACTGCAATTTCATAGGTCTTTGACATTTAGGGCATGTCTTTGCCATGGTATCTGCAAAAGCATTCCATTGAAGGACATGTGTTGTTTCTAGATCAATATCAACTTTATGAATATTATTTTCATTTTGTTGAAATTTATCCGCAGCAATAATTTGACTATCACTTTTAATGCCTTGCTTTAGAAAATTTCTTTCCTCATCAAGCTCAATCAGCCTTTTACGTTGTTGTTCAGTAATACGTCCTGATTCATTCAATTTTCTACGCAAAAATTGAATTTCTTGATTAAGCTCATGTATTTGATCTTGTTTCTTGTCTCGTTCATCGTAGACAGTCTTTGTCACGATTTCTTTTGCCGTGAAATAGGTTTTGACTGTAGAAACGACTTCAGAAACTACGCTCACTGCTGCACTGAATAAAGATCCAATGCCAGAAAACAACATATCAAAAAAGCCCATAATTTCCTCGTAAAAGAAAGTCTATGACTTAGTCATAGACTTTCGATTGCTTATTTCACTAAATTCATCAAACTACCAAAACTATCAATCACCGAATAATGAACTACATCGTCCAATGGTTGATGTTCTTCATTTAAAGTAGCGAAGAACTTTTTAGCACTGTCAATTTTACGTTTCTCTTTTTCCCTTAGGTCACTGTCTAGCATTGAGCCTTTAGTTTCTGCAACGAAATAGATTTGGCGTACTTTATCCTTATTGAAAGCAATTGCCCAATCAGGGTTATAGCTACCGAAAGGCGTAGGGATCTGGAAACGATCAGGGAGTTTAGCGTAGACAACCACTTCATCTGCACCATCCAACTCTTCAACAAATTTACGCTCATTATCAGAGTCGGTGACTACGTAATCCCAGATATGGCGTTCTGCCTTATACGACTGTAATGGAATATTCTCATTACTCACAAAGATTTCATTGTCAGGATAAGTACTATCTAAAGGATTATATTTCAGTCCTTGAATGACCATTTTAGCCTGCTGCTCGTTAATGATACGACTCATTTCACGAATGAAAGCTTCTGGATTCAACTTAAACTGTGCAAATACCGCAGCGTTAATTCCCTGTAAGATACGGGCAACCGTTTTACGAGTTAGATTGGTATCATCGGCAATATTGCCAATTAGGTCATAGGTCACTTGAGACTGAATAGAAATATTCGCAACCTCAGTTTTTGATGTCACCTTCCCAAACATTTCTTTGGCTTTGACTTGCTCATAGGTGGATTCATCATTCTGCATTGCTTCAGCAAGTTTATAACTCAGCGTTTCCACAAATTTGTTGTTACGCTCTTTAGCCGTACGTTCAACAGCACTAATGCTTTGCTCAATGAGTTTTTCAGAATCTAAATGAATTTGATAAACGGCTTTTCGATTAATTCGAGACCATAAAGCCTGAAACTCTTTACGTTCTAAATTGGCTTGGTTGATGGTATTGGTTAGCTTCTTATTGCCATTATCAGCCATACCCTCCAAAGCTTTAGGATCAAACAGCCCATCAATCAGCTTGTGAATTTGCTCAGTATATGAAACCAAGTTTTCAGGCAATTCAGCCAGCGTACCTTGATCTTTCGCTTCGTGATATTTTGGCGTTAACTGATCATTGTCATCAATATAATCGTGCTTAGACAGATGCTTATTAATCTGCTTTGCCATTAATTCAGTGACTTCAACACTAGACCCATCGGATAACTTAAAGATTTTCCCTTTAAAGTAATCAGGGGTCGCTTGTGTCGGGCGATTCTGAATCGTATTCAGAATTTCTGATTGTAGATTCGACACAAACTCTTTGTAACTTTCATTGGTCACAACTGTGAGATTATTCAGTTTATGAATTTCTCCTAAGGCCCCTTGGAAATGGTTAGCATCCATACGTTCGCCAAATTTATTCACTGCAAGGCGCATACCACGGCCAACTTCTTGGCGACGAGAAATCACATTATCTGAATGCTTTAAAGTACAGATCACAAACACGTTCGGGTTATCCCAACCTTCCCGTAACGCTGAGTGAGAGAAAATAAAACGAGTTGGCTCTTCAAAGGAAAGTAGGCGTTCTTTATCTTTTAAAATCAGGTCATAAGCGTCTGTATCATTGGATACCTGAGCTTCTTCAGCTTTCTTATCAATTGCTGGATTGGCAAGACGTTTTGATTTCTTATCAATTGAGAAATAACCGTTGTGAGTACGATCTACCTCAATTGCTTTCAGATAGTCAAAATATGGGTCATTTTCTAAGTTTAGATCCAGAACTTCATTGAGTACCTGTTGATACTGTTCCTTGAAAATTTGAACGTATTCGCCATCTACAGGATTATTATCCTCATCATATTGACGATATTTTGCTACTTCATCAATGAAGAAAAGACTCAAGACTTTAATACCTTGATTGTATAACTGGCGTTCTTTTTGAATATGTGCACGAATCGTTTCACGGATCTGAATGGTTCGCATGATCTTTTCATCAACATGCCCTAATGCTTCACCCACATGAATTTTGGTGCCATTCAAGAAAGTCACCGAGTTATCTCGTGCATCAATGTCTGAGACGACATAACGGTCATTGTATTGTTCGGCCTTATTGGAAATATCGTAAAGGTTATCGCCTTTACTGACCTTTCTTATTTCACGTTTAAAGCCATTCTTGGTTTCAATCTCTATTTCCAAGCGAGCGATAGGTGCTGATTTCGATACAATGATGTCTTGCAAGTATAAATAACCATGTGTACCCGTTAAGCCTTGTACTTCCACGCCTTTGACGGTGATTTTTTTCACCAGTTTTTGGTTATAGGCATCCAAAGCATCTAAGCGATAGACAAGGTTATAGTTACGCTTATGTGTCGCAGAATAGCGCAAAATAAATAACGGATTGAAGTTTGATATAGACTCTAAAGTGGTAACCGCTCCCATCTTTTGCGGTTCATCCAAGATCACAATTGGACGGTTACGACTAATTACATCAATAGGACGACGCGATTGGAATTCATCCAACTCATCATAAATACGAAGGTTATCCTTAGATTTTGAAGTGAAAGCCTGTACGTTAATCACCATGACGTTGATCCCACCATTTGAGCTAAAGCTTTCTAAATGGTGCAATGCTTTTGAGTCGTAGATGAAGAAACGGGCTTTTTTGCCGTACTGTTCTTGAAAGTGATCTGCCATCATATTTAGGCTTTTATAAACACCTTCACGTATCGCAATGCTTGGTACAACAACAATAAACTTCGACCAACCATACTGCTTATGCAGTTCAAACATGGTACGGATATAACAATAGGTCTTACCTGTACCTGTTTCCATTTCAATATCAAGGTTTAATTGGCTTTTGGTCAGGTTCTTGCCTTTGCCATTATCATCCGTGATGAGTTGAGATGATCTTTGTAATCCACTTGCTGCTTGTACGTCCTGAATGTTTTTCAGTACAGCTTGTAGATCAAAAATATGGGCATTCTCAAAACCAACATCTGCAATCACTTTTTTAGTCTTGCCACCTTGTAAATCCAAGGTTTCTTCCAACATATCAACCTGTGCAGTTGCTTTTTTAACTTTAGCTGTACCTTGGTCGATCATGTAACGATGGCCTTCAGAACGTGGTTGTCCTTTAAAGCAATCTACAATCGCTTGTACAGAGTCTTTTTGATAAGCAAGGGTTTTAAAACGGATTTCCATTATCTAACCCTCTTAAAGAAACTTGACTTCGGTATCAGGAGAGAGCTGTTTAAAGCGTTCTTTGATATTGGTTTTATCATGATCCAGATGAATAGCTTTTTCTGCTGATACGAAGCGTAAAGGATGATCTTTGGCAACTTCATCGACCACATCAAATGTTAAATCATCAAAACACGCTACAAGGCTATTACCTGCCACATAAAACACTTCTTTTCCAGCAACATTTTTACGTTCAATTGGTAATGACAGCTCAAGCCCCCAATCCAACATGACTTGGAATAGGAGATCTTCAGATGTACGGTCTGATTTAATGTGATCAGCTAAATCCAGCATATCAGCTTGTTTCAAAGCAGCTGGCGTGTAATACACATCTTTCATATTGGTTGAGTCGATTTTTAAGACTCGGAAGCCAATATCTAAGTTTTCAATCCCTTCTTTGCTGGCATTATCTTCTATAATCTTTTTACCTGCACGACGGATACGGTCTTTAGATATTTCAGCAATACTTTTATAACCAGCCTTGAATGCTTCTGATTTCTCATCTGTTTTTTCAGGCAATTGAACCATGATGAATTTTCGGTTGCCACTATCTTCTGCATTTAACTTCATTACAGCATGTGCTGTAGTCGAAGAACCTGCAAAAAAATCTAAAATAATAGAATCTTTAGTAGTATTAGCGATTTGAAGAATTCTAGATAATAAGCGAGTAGGCTTTGGCCCATCAAAATATCCCTTATCATCGAATAATTTTTTTACTTCCTGCCGTCCTTCTTGATTATGTCCTACATCGTTATGCAGCCATAATGTAGTCGAAACCATCCCATCCTGCACCTCAGACAGAAATCGCTTTAAACGAGGTACATTGTCACCATTTTCACCAAACCAAATACGATTATCTTTTACTAATTCATTAAATTTATTTTTATTTACCCTCCAACATGAACCATGTGATGGATTAATAATTTTTCCAGATGGTGTAGTTATAGGATAATCATATTCTTTAGAGTAGGTTTTTACAGATAAATCTCCCGAAACCCATTTCCCTCGGTAATCGTTATCTGGGTTTTTATATCTTGCATTTGCTTCTTCTGTTCTCGGAAGTTTTCCAACTTTAAAGCTATTGATATTCTTCGCATAGATTAAGACATAGTCATGACTAGAGGACAAATATTTAGCATCATTCTTCGGTGAGAAAGCTCTTTGCCAAACTACTGTCGCAACATAATTACCTATAAAAATTTCATCACAAATCTTTTTGATATTATCTTTTTCATAATCATCAATACTAATAAAAATAACGCCATCGTCTTTTAACAAGTTTTTAGCTAATTTTAGTCGAGAATAGATCATACTCAGCCATTCTGAATGGAAACGGCCATTGCTTTCAGTATTCGCAATTAAGCGATTTCCTTCTTCATCTACTTGATTCGAACGTTCAAAAAACTCATCGGTACTTTCTGCAAAATCATCTTCATAAATAAAATCGTTACCTGTGTTATATGGTGGATCAATGTAGATCATTTTGACCTTGCCCAAGTAATTCTCTTGGAGAAGTTTCAGGGCTTCGAGGTTATCACCTTCGATAAACAAGTTTTCTGTCTTATCAAAATTAACGCTTTCTTCACGGCATGGACGTAAGGTTTTCGCAATAGGTGCATTGGCAGTCAGAATAGATTCTTTTTTTCCCACCCAATCTAAACGGTAACGTTCTTGCTCACCTTCAACCAAAACTTGTGAAAGTTCTTGTTTAAGCAAGTCAAAATCAACAGCCTTTTTCAGCTCACCATTTTCATCTTTGGTCTCGGTAATACAGTTTGGGAACAGTGCTGAAATCTTTTCAATGTTGGTATCGACTAGGTTGGGGGAGTGCATTTTTAACTGGTCTTGGTTTGACATCTTTATCATCTCAATCATTTAATCTTAAAAATCTAAACTTTCCATATCCCAGTTTTCACCAAAATATGGACGTAATTGTTCTAATTCACTTGGCAATGCATCGGCACACGTTACACCTAAATAATTGGCTGCACGGGTTGCACCGACATATAAAAATTTCTGATATAAATCAGGATACTGCTGTAACAGTTGATCTACGCCAACAAAAAATACAGCCTCAAACTCTAGCCCTTTAATATACTCGATACTACATACACGTACATCCGTTGCATTGCCTACACTTTGACCTTGCAAACATGCAATCGCTTTTAAATTAAACTCATCTAAATTTTCTGTAAGTTTTTTCGCCATCGGCTGTACATCAGCTTCATCTTTTACCAAAACTACAATAGAAGGTAAAATTTGTTCTTCTGTATGATTGGTATTCACCAAACGCTCAATTTCCCCAATGCGTTGAGTAATCCAATAAGCAATATCATCTAAATCATCATGATATTCTGCAATCACAGGGGCTAAACCCTCAAAGTCTGTAAACTTTGGCAATTCAGAACGTGCCTGTATATCTTGTTCATCCATTAAATCTAAAATGGCATGGGTAAATTCATTTAATTTTGGACTCTGACGATACACTGTATTAATACGTGCAATTTTTAAATCAGGTGAAATCCACTCGAGTAAAACTAGATCTTTAATCCCTTGGGTAGTTAATCGTTGGTTAAAGTCACCACACGCAAAAAATGAATTAAGTAATGGATTCGTCATGGCTTGCATACACGCAAGTTGTAGCGCAGAAAAATCTGTGGCTTCATCCACCATAATTTGGTCTTTAAACAAACCTTCACGTAAACCCTTAAGCTCTTGAAAAGCAATTTCATTAAGGTTTCTAACAATGTATGGCTCTTTCAACAAATCTTTTAAATTACGTAAAATCACCAACAAAATTAAATCTAATTCTGCTTGTGAGATCTTTTGTACCTCTAATTTTTCTTTGCTATAAAAATGTTGGTAATGCTCTTCTTTCCTAAATTTTTTATACAGTCCTACAGGTTTTTTATAAATTCGTTTCCAACAGTTTAGGTTATGACGTAAACCATTTTGTAAAGTAATACTTCGCCCTAATTGTAGTAATCGCTCTTCTGAAGGAAGCTTTTCCCCTAACCATTCAGCAATTTTGGCATCCTTACTACCTTTCTTAAACGTTTTTTTCAAATAGTGATAACGTGCTAATTTTTTTAAAAACTTTTGATATTCAACTAAAGCTTTTGCTTCTTGTGAATGCGTGACAGAGCCAGCTTCTACTTCATCATCATCGTAATCAGCCTCTTCATCATCTTCTTCAGCATCTACATTTTTGAAGTTATTTAAAAAGCGAGCTAATTCTTTAAAAATACCTTCATTTATGTTAAACAGTAAATTCCGCTCTTCTTGAATAATTTTATCGCTCACTAATTTTTCACTTTCAATCATTTTTTTAATTTGATTTTCTAGTTCAAAAAGTTGGCGATATTTACTCAATACTTTCGTATCACTTTCAATAATGTTGCGAATTTTTACAATGAGTTTTTCATCATTTAAACCAGAGGCTTGCTGTAAAATTTTAATGCCGTTGTTTAACTCTAAATTTAAAGCATTTTCTATATAAGATTGAAAACTACTATATAAAAACTGTGGATCATCAACATATTGTTGTTTGATATTTTCACTTGTTTCTATCGAGAATCCTGAGCCATTTGTCGAGCTTCTTAAAATGCCAAAGTTCTTACGTGCAATATTTTTAGAATAATCTAACCAGGTCTTTAGATTATCTCTAATGGCTATGCCTTCTATATTAAATGCTTTAAATAAATATTCTTTTAATAGCTCTGAAGGCGTAAACATCAGCCAATCATTAAATCCTTGACCATCCCTACCTAATTTTTTTAAAAGTCCTTCTTCAAGCTCAGATAGTACCCCTTGAGATTTATCAAGTTTTTGTCCTAGACGTTTAATTAAAGTTGTGGTTTTACCTGTACCTGGTGGCCCTAAAATAATACGTTGTGAGTTTACGGGTAAACGAAAAATTTCATCTTGGTATTCATCAAGCGCTGCTTGGTTACGTAAAGACATGCCTGAGCGTATATTACGGGTCAAATTTTTAATTTTACCTGCTGTGGTCTGTTCTTCTTCGGCAATTGCTTGTAAATATGCTTCTACATCTATACCTTGCTCTTCTAAATTATCAAGCAATGCTCTAAAAGACTCTAGGTTAATTTTTTCTTCTTCTGAAAAAATTTCAACTGCAAATCCATCCCACAATTGTTCAACTTGGCGTGGTGTAAATTTAATTTTTTGACCAATATAATATTCTTGTTCCTTAATCAGAAAATCTGCACCTGGCGATAAAGATGCAATTCGCCCCATAGGGGCACGATAACTAACAACATTAATCGGTTTTGTCTGACAAACACTCAAGCCTGGTGGAGCAACCTGTGAAATATAAATACTCCGACAATAATTTCCGTCAACATCTTCCAAATCCACACGCATAAATACAGGTTCAGAAGCTAAAATTAAATTATCTCGTCGATTAGAATCATAAACAGTTTCTAAAGTCAAAAAAGCATTATCAGTAAATGAGTTAGCAGTAATTACATCCTGTGAATAACCTGACAGTTTTAATGCATCTTTTGCTTTATTTGAAATATCAGCAAGAATATCCACTGTATCTTGTGCAATTTCTTGAATTCCTTTATCTAACATGCTTACCCCCTTCTTACTTGAGCGAGTTGCGATTCTAATTCACTCACTTTTTTATTTAATTCAACCTTCCGATTAAATTGCCTTTCATTTCTTAACTTGGATTTCAACTTATCGAGCTGCTTTTGCAAGCTTTCAAGTTGTTGAGCTCTTTGCAATTTAAGTTCAATAGAAACGCATTCATCATCGTCTCCTGAATCTTCGCTTGATGTAATCGGCAACATCTGTGCGATGAAATGTTCATATAGATCAGCCAGTTTTAAATAAAGAGGCAATTCAATACGATCATGATCTTCTAGCCACTCCGAAGCATAATATTGACCTATCACAGCTTTAGTTTTATTTGCTTGATTCAAACGCTTATAGGTTGCCACAACTTTAACTTTATCCTGATAAACAACTTCAAAAATAATTGGAGTGAGAATGAGTTTATCAATGAAAGATAGTATTGACACATCTAAATCTTCAACCCGACTTTTTACTCGAAAGATTTGAATTTCCTTCAAATCTTCCTGATCTTGGAGGTGAATTGTAGATGAAGCCAACTTGTACGCCCACCGTATATTTTCCACTTGATTAACAAATAATTGTTCGATCTTGCTATT
Organism: Acinetobacter sp. YH12211; assembly: GCF_013418015.1. Lineage (NCBI taxonomy): Bacteria > Pseudomonadati > Pseudomonadota > Gammaproteobacteria > Moraxellales > Moraxellaceae > Acinetobacter > Acinetobacter sp. YH12211. The sequence continues at coordinate 63,432 of NZ_VPCW01000010.1, read as the reverse complement.
GGCTTTACCTTGCTCATAAAACTTATTTTTCGGAATTAACCGATCCACTTTAGCCTGGGGTGGAAATTTATATAACTTCATGATCAAGATTCTTCAATCACAATAAAGCTAATCAGCTCAAAGTCGTTTAATCCAGAAACCACATCTACCAACGCTGATGTAGTCAAGCCTGAAAACAAGCTATCAATATCCTTCTCAGCTTTTACGTCCTGAATGGTATGAATCACAATATCCAACAATTCTGAATATTGACTCATATCTCGTCCGTCATTGGTTTTCTCATTAAACTTTTCATATGCTTCAGGAATCGGATGATCTTTTCCTCGACATGCTTTACGTGCTACATCCAATAAATATTTGGCTTGGGTGTAGTCATAAACGACTTCACCGCCTTGATTAATATAAACTAAGTAATATGGATATAGGCGGTTGCTTTGGCTGTTAGGCGACTCAGGATGTCGTGCTCTTAAAGTGAAAATTACTCCCGCATTTAAACCGAGTTCTGGCTGTGCAGGCACAACAGTATGTAATCCATTCGGTAATCGCTCCAATTCAGGATGCTCTTCCATATAGCCAAGCAAATCCATACGGAAGTCATTCAAACCTAAATCGGTAATCGAAACCCCTGTATTGGCATCTTCCAAGTCTAAAACTTCAGTTTGTAGTTTCTGTAATTGTTCACGACGATAGGCAATATCATTGGCTTGGGCACTGAGAACGTTATCATCTCCCGTACTTGTCATATCGACGATCACCATGCGATTCTCGACCCGTTCTCGCAAGTTAATATATTCATCCAGACTAATATCAGGCCAGTAATTAACGAGCTGAATGACGCTGTTTGATGAGCCAATACGATCCACACGCCCAAAGCGTTGAATGATACGTACAGGATTCCAGTGAATATCGAAATTAATCAAATAATCACAGTCCTGTAAGTTTTGTCCTTCAGAAATACAGTCCGTTGCAATGAGCACATCAATTTCTCTGGACTCTTCAGGGAATATGTCTGCTTTTTGCTTTGATTGTGGAGAGAATAGGGTGAGCAAGCCCTGCATATCATAACTTTGACGGCTTCCCACTCTGGTCTTGATCGTTGAAGTATTATCACTGCCGATCACTTTGGCACTGTGCAAACCATAGGCTTCCAGCAGGATAGGAGCAATATGCTCATAGATATAATTCGCTGTATCCGCAAAGGCAGTAAATATGATGACTTTACGGTTATTGGCATTAATTGGGTTCTGAATTTTCTCAACAACATGCGCTTTAAGATGTTGTAATTTGGCATCCTTATCTGCGGTAATTGGCTGAATCGTTCGCAGTAAACCGAGAATAATGTGGTAGTCACCGTCTAGATCCGTTTTCCAGCTCAACAGATCCATATCAGCCAAATGAATTTTGAGCTTATTTCCGATTAGATCTTCGGTATTGAGTAACTCACCATTCTCATCCTCATCATAGCCAAAGTCGGGTGAAATACTCACCTCATCATCAGCCTGACGAGCTTCAAAGTCCGCAATTTTAGCGAGTACATTTTCAATATTTTTCTTTAAAACGTTCAATGTCAGCCTAAACGCATGGACAGAACTTTCTAGGCGTTTCAGCAAGTTGACCGTCATCAGGGCCTGTAAACTTTTTTCACGGTCTACCTGTCTTAATTTACCTTTGCCTTCTACACGAGTATCAAAAATTTCTTCATACTTTTTTAAAGCACTTGGAAAGATATAACTGACTGGTGCATAAACTGACATCTTGATTAAAGACAGATCTGCATAAATTTGATTCAGAGAAACACTATCCTGATCGTTTGATAATGCACAACGGAATGAAATCGGCTTGAGTCGTTGAGGGAACTGTCCAATATCTTTGGTGTCATAGAAAGTTTGAATATGCTTTCTTGAACGAGCAATCGTTACGCTATCCAAAAGCTTAAAGAAATCGAAATCTAGAAGGTTCAGAATCGCTTGAGTTGTCCGTTGGGCAGGATCTAGTTTTGCCCAGGCATTAAAGCTGGCCTGTGCTCTACGGAATATGGTTTCGATATCTCGTTCAGTATCGAGCTTATTTTCCAATAACGCTGCATTCCCTTCATAAGCAAGGGCGAGCTGATTCTTAAGGTCAGTAAAGTGATTATTAACTGGCGTAGCAGATAACATTAACACTTTGGTTTTCACGCCCTGACGAATCACTTGATTCATTAAGCGGTCATAACGTGTTTCACGATCCTTAAACGTGCCTCGGTTACGGAAGTTATGCGACTCATCAATGACAACCAAGTCATAGTTGCCCCAATTGATTTTCGCCAAATCTATACCTAGGGTTTCACCACCCTTACGAGAAAGATCGGTGTGATACAGCACATCGTAGCTAAAACGGTCTTTAGCAAAGATGTTCGTGACTAGATTGGCGTTATAATTCGTCCAGTTTGCTCCCAATTTCTTAGGACATAAAACCAGAACACTCTTGTTTCGTAATTCGTAGTATTTGATCACTGCCAATGCAGTGAAGGTCTTACCTAAACCCACACTATCCGCCAAGATACAGCCATTATAGGTTTCAAGTTTATTGATAATGCCTACTGCTGCATCTTTTTGGAAATTGAACAGCTTATTCCATACTAAGGTATCTTGATAACCTGTCAGGTCATTCGGCATAACGTCTGCATTTATATCTTCTAAAAAATCTTTGAAGATGTTGTAAAGCATTAAGAAGTAAATACGTTCAGGCGGATTTTCCTGATAGACAGACTCAATGTGTCGAATAATTTCACTGGTGACATCTTCAACTTTTGAAGGGTCATTCCAAATTTGATTGAATAGCTGAATATAGGTTTGCACCATCGGCTGCTCATCAAAGCAATTGACCATATTTGAAATGGCGTTACCTTTCTCGAAGCCAAGACCCATTGGGGTAAACCCCTGAATAGGCATATAAGTCAATGACTGCTCAGGTTTCTGAATACTGATGAATTCCTGCATCGGCGCATTGCTATTATTTGACTTAAATTTTGCTTTTCGTCGTATCCAATCTGCACATTCTTTAGCAATTGCTTTTTGTGATAACTGATTTTTTAAGTGAATTTCAAATTCTGTCCCGTACAGACTGCTTTCACGATCTTGTTTAGGAATGACAAATTCACGTTTTTCCTTTTTTAGCTTATCTGTGACGTTATCAGCGACAAAGGTTGGAGATGTAAAAACAAATTGCAGCTCTTCGATCTTTTCTAATTCTTTTTTTAAAGCAGCATAGGCATAAATGGAAAAGTATGAAGCAGCAATCTTCAATCTAGACTTACTACTTAGATTTTCCCCAATATCTGAGCCTAATATATTATTAATGTTATCAATGAGTTTCATAAGGGTGAAGCAGAAAATATAACAGATACTAAATTATAGCAGCCTTAAATTTTATATGTGAAAATTCATGAAGTTGTAATCACCCTGATGATTCTCAAATTTCTTAGAAAGTATCTGGGATTTCAAAAAAAGTTATCTGATTTATTGACCATAAAATTGATACTGAAAATATGCAATAACAATTAAATACACAGGAATTAAAACTCTCATTGCCCGTCAATTTTTTGAAATACAGCCTATGAGTTTGTTTAATACAGTGATTTCTGATTGAAGACTTTTCAAATACATTTGTGCATCCAACACACAACGAGAAATCTTATCAACTATTATTGGATATAGACGCATATACTTAGCTAGTATTTCTATCTCTAATTTTACTTTATCTACCTCCTCTTCAAGCCGAGTGCAGTCTTGATATAATTGTTCTTGAATAGAAGATGAAGTAGTCTCATTTGATAGATAATCAAGCAAATCACAACTTCTATACGCTGATGTATATTTATAGGTACATGTCGAATTATCAACTGATATAAAACCATATTCTTGTAGCTCTCTAACAGTTTGATAGATTTTTTGATAAAACTTTTTTGCTTTAAATTCTGGATAGGCTTCAATAAACATCTTTCTAATATCTTTAAATTCCTTTGCCTTAAAGGCAGTGGTTGCCAGAAATTTAACCAAACAACTCTTAAGAGATTGATTTACATACATACAAATCTGCCGAATTATCAAAAACCAGTAAAAATATCCTATTTTGGGATATTTTTGCTAATAGTACAACATCTTGAGCTATGAGCTCAATACACGATCCTAGATATATAAAACTTATACGAGAACTTATAGCCATACGTGAGTCAAAAAAAATAACTCAAGTAGAGTTAGCTACGTCTTTAAAAAAACCTCAGTCATACGTTGCAAAAGTTGAAAATTTAGACAGACGTATCGATGTATTGGAACTACAAGATTGGTTAAGCGTATTAGATATATCTATAATCAGATTCTTAGAAAGAGTATTATAGATTTCCATTAATTTATTTTAAATCATTGATTTTATTTGTTAATTCTATTATTTTAATTTGAGCAGCTAAGAGTTTAGACATAGCATTGTCTCTTTGCTCAATTAATGTATTAATAGTCACTTGTAATTCAGCAACTTCAGAATTTAATTTTTTTGCGACTTTCTTTTTTGATATCTCTTTTTGATCATTCAATTCAACCCAAGCTTGAATTTCTTTAATTAATTCTGGATATCTGCTTTTCCTTAAAGCTGACGGGTCAACACCTGCTTCCTTTGCGACATTATTCTGAGTTACAGGTGTCCCTTTGGGTAAATGAACAGGTTTATTTTCTTTTAAACGCATAAAAGCTTCATAGAATTGAAGCTCAGCTTTACTCAGTTTCATTTGATTTAATGACATTAATAGCTTTCCTTACAGAAATTAATTGTTGCAGTGTAGCCTTTGCCGGTATGGAATCAGTCTCATGATTGTTAAATTTTTTCTGGTAAAAATCTTCTAACTGATACATAAAAGGTAATTTGTTTTTATCTAATAGAACTGAATCACAAGGTGGATTACCATCAATTCCCATACACATTGAAATATTAGTAATACCTCCGTAAGGACATGGATCACCACTTTTAGTACAACCACCTAGGAAAGTTTCTCTGTAATTCAGTTTTTTAGATTTAGAAAGACTTAACAGGGATGTATGATCTTTTAGAGTAATTGTAGAAATAAGTTGAGCTTTTCTTTTAGAACCATGAGGTGAAATAAAGTTTTCAGATACCAATTCCTGATTTTTTGAAACGTTATGCATGTGCCATTCTTGCATAAATAACTCACCAACCTCTTCATTTAAATCAAAGTTTAATTTGTAAGCATTGCTTGCGTAATAGAGGCTCATAAATTTACTACTATGCTTTAACTGATACTGTAAACTTTCATCCTGAACTAAATCTGATGCCGACATATTAACAGCGCCAGTTCTACGCAACTGATGCCAAGCTAAGGGCCATATATTTCCAACTCTAAATTTTGTCTCATCTAAGTAAGAAGTCATTTTTCTTGCAATTTTCAAATCTTCTTCTTGAATTACAAGCTGGTTGTGATCAAACAGTTTTGGCCACATGTGTAGCGCTTCATTATATCGACGTACTTCATTAATTAAGGAAATTTTTTCAAAATCATTAGCTGAAGAAGCCCAAGGTTCAAAAGAATTTAAATGTAAATATGGCCTAAATTCTTCAATTGATTGTGATATAAACCCATTTTTTTGTAACACACTAAATCTCAGCTCACAAATAATAGAAATTGCCTCGATTGCTATGCTAACAATAGAGGGAACAATCCACAGAGCTTCTTTATCTTTTATAGTTTTATTTGTTTCACCTTGAATAAAATAATATTTCTCATTATTTATTTCTTTATCAATAAAGCAACCATATTTTAATTGAGATGCTTCATCAATCCTCATAAGAGAATAATTCACAATATAAGCGATAGCTGAAAAACTAATTAAACTCAAATATCTTGAAAAATTTCTAATTGAAATACCACTCGAATCAATTTCAACCCACTTTTCAAATACATTAGATAAATTTAATTCTTGAATATATTTTAAAAATTTTTTTCTGTTAGATCTTTTATATGATCTAGATTGATAAATATCCATCATAGAATTAAATAAGTGCTTAATTTCATTCTTATGATTTAAAAAATCTTTTAAGCACTCTTCAAATCTTAAAATCTGATATGACCAGATTCTATAAGGAATGTAAGGCGTTTGTGTAACATAATCTTCATCAAAATATTTTGATAATTTTTTTATAGAGTTATAATCTAATAGAACAAAACCAATTTCACTACTATCAGCATACAAGTTTTTCAATAAATTTAACAACCTACTTGTTTGACTTTTATATATTGAAGCAATTTCCTCTAAAACATAATCATGATTATTAAGATCTGATATTAATATATTGTTTTTTGAACACACATAAATTAATGGCTTTAATTTAGCTAATTTTACCATCAAATTCTGAATCGTTTTAACAGAACCAGCCCCCCATAACCAATATGCAGCTATAACTTTAAATAAATAAATATTTTTACAATCAATTATATAGCCTTTTTTTTGACTTTCATCACCAAAATTGAATTTAACATTCTTATTACAATAAGCAGTGAAATCCCAAATATTGTCATTAAATATTGACACAATATTATTATTACTATCACATGTTACAGGAGTATCACCGTGAGGTGGCCAAGCATCCAATTTATAATTTGGTGATTCTTCACTAATAAAATCTGAATCTAAACGCAGAGAATACAAAAATTCAGTCATTTCATTCTCTCCAGAATTTCTATTAAATCGGCCCACTCAGGGTGATAATTACCAGATCTAACTTCTGACCTAGCTTTCAATACCGATTTTTTTTCCTTGATACTTACTTTACTTAAAGCATCAAGCTTTTCATTTATTTTATTAATAACCAACTTAGCAGGATGACTCTCAATTGCAGGATTAATACTCAATTCGATTTCTTTTATATAAGCATGAGTTGCTAGCCTAAAAAAATAATCAAAACTTAAGATATCTCTATGATATACACAAAATAAGCAGCCCTCTTGACTTAAACAATCGGGCTTAATATCAAAATCATCATCGATAGAAATAGGAGGGGTTTTATTAGAAGAACATAAACCTGCACCTGAACTTTTTAAAAATTCAATACTTTGATTATGAAAATTAGAGATTTCATTAATCGCTTTATCAAAATTTATTTTCTTATAGTTTTTATTAAATGTATCGACTGAATGAGACATCACTTCTTCAATATCATCGACACTTTCAATTTTTTCATCAAACCAGTTACTTCTAAATTTCCTTATTTTTGATATATTATAATATGTTATATCCAGTTCAGAACATATATCCCTGATTAATTCTGGTGAGCCATTATTTTTATCAGCTTTAATAATTCCTCTATATAAATAAGGAAATAAACTATCACCAGAATTAAATCCAATACTTTTCAACCAATCTAGATAACGCTGAAGTATGACCCTATATTCTTTAAAACATTTAAATGAAGCCTCACCCTGTCTACGTCCCTTATAAACCTTAAAAACCGAATAGTACTCGTTATCAGTTTGCCATCTATAATCGTCTATCTTGAGACTACGAGCTTGTGATAGATTCATACCAGTTTGATTAATAAATATGAAAAGTTCAGTTTCAATTCTCAAATTTAAAATTTTTGAACGTTTATGTTTATCCAATAAACTTTCATGAGGATATAATGCTCGTCTTGCTTCTAAAACATTTTTTTTATCAGAAAAATATCTATACTTATCAAATTCAATATTTTCATCCATTAAATTCCCTTTTAACACTAACTCCTTACCATTCCTTAATTTTAATCGTATTGGTAAAATTCCACGCACAACATCTAAGGATAAGCCATCTGAGATATCTTTTAAAAACCACCCAAATTTATTAAAATCCAACTCATCACTATGAGTGGTAAGTGATAATTTTTCGTCATACCTAACCAATCTAGTTTTATTCATCAGATATGTGCCAGGTTTTGCTATATCTATACCCATTGACCTAGCTAAAACTCTTGCAACAACAGAACATTTTTTATAATTTGGATAGCTTTTTACTTTTCCTAATTTAACTTGTTCTAAAGTTGAATTTGCCCAATCAATAAAGTTTTTCTCATAAGTCTCTTCATTTATATTCCTTTCTAATTTTTCACACCATTTAAAATATAGAAATATTTTCTCTAGCTCAGACTTAATTGTACTAACAGCCATACCTTTATTTATAATAAAACAAAAATACTCATAAATTTTAACAACAAATCCTAAACGTTCAAATATAGGCTTTCCAAAATCACCATTCTCTATAAGCTCACCCACTAATCTTCTAGATTCTAATACAGCATCTTTATAAAGCAGTATAGACAGATCCCATTTTATTTCGTGAGAACCATATATAATATTATCAATAATTAATTTTGGAATCTTATCATTCATTTTCGATTCCTAAAAAAACATTAGTATATTCGTTTGATATTTTTTCTAAATTTTTTGATTTTTCTAAAAACTTTATGTACTTAAAAGTTACTGACTCATCCTTGTGCATACAGGCATCTTTAACTAACTGTATAGCATTGGTTGCTGACATTTTTTTTAAACAATATTCCATTAATACTGTTGCAAAGGTTGAACGTGTTTGATGAAAATGAAAACTCTTAAAAACATCATACCCTAAATTTAAACCTGAAACTCTTAATCTATGCATCGAAACATTAATTGATTTATTATTTAGATTTAGGTAATTCCCACCATTTCTAGTCAAGAATATTAAATCAGAATTTTCATCTACAGCGTTTCCAACTCTTTTTAAGCGTCTAGTGCTATAACAATACTCAATTAACTCATGAACTAAATCTGTTGGTATTAAAATAGCACCATCTTTTGAATATTTTGTACTCACTGGTGGTGAAGAATTTGGCCCTACATGAATAGTACTCATACTTTTATTTTTTAGTAATATAGAGTTTTCCAAAGTTGCAACCTTTAAATCACAAATAGTTCCAATTCTCATTCCAGTGTAAAAGCCCAGCTTCAACATAAGATATAATTCTATACTACTGTGTTTTTTTGCCACATTAATAATATTTGGTACTTCTCTGGGATTAATAGGAGATATTCCACCTTCCAATCCAATGTTATTATTTTGACTTACTAATGGAATAGATACATCTGCATATATTATCTCTAATGTATTTTCAAACCCAAATCTATTTACTATTTTTTTAGTATAAGTTTTATCCTTCCACATTGGAAAATCTATATCAATTAAGTTTTTTTCTTTAACCCATCTATAGAATTTTATAATACTTCTCATTCTATGAGTAACAGTAGAAGGTCGTAATTCTAAAGAATTTCTTTTTTTAATTAGATCTCCACGAAATAAAATCAAACAACGTTCACTTCTCATTTCTGGAAAATGTTTCCAATCAATATTGTTATTTTCTAACCATGCGGCATATGCATGTAAATGGAACATATATGACTTTATTGTCTTTAAGCTTAAATCTTCATTTACGAGTAAATCATAAGCAAATAAGTTTGCTTCATCCCATGCCTTATTATTATTCCAATATATTTGCGGTAGGTCATAATCTGATGTGTTATTAGATTTAAGAAACTCTACTCGTTGATCATCAATTTTAATTGTATGTAGGTTTAATTTTATATTTGATGTTTTAGTCACTGAGAAGATTCATCTAAATAGATATGTCCATAGTATTGCTTGTAATACTTACGATGTCAACTATATATGTAACCCTTACCGCACGCTGGGTCATACACAGACAAGGCATACGGAATACGGTCTTTGATGGGGTCAAAGACTAAGTGCGTCATCAGGTCAATTACTTCACGTGGGGTAAAGTGTTCACCTGCCTCTTCGTTATTTTCTTCGTTAAATTTACGAATCAGCTCTTCAAAGACATAACCCATACCAAGGTTAGACAAACCACCGAGCTTATAGCCGTTCGGATCTTGCGTTTCAAATGGACTCAGGTTGATGTATGGCGATACAAATTTTTCTAATACGTCCAGCAAAACATCTTTGTTTGCCATGTGGCGGATTTGAGCAAATAAATTAAAGCAGTCGATGATCTCTTTAACGTTGTCACTAAAGCCACGTAAGTAGTCTTCAAAATTTGCTAATAAAATTTGCTGATTATTAGTCGCTGTTTCAAATAGGCTTTTAAGCGTCCATTGCGAGGTATTGTAAAACACATAACCTGAAATATGGCGTAGTGGTAAATCATCCAATTCTACAAAATCAGGCTCGGCTTGTTGGTCTTGGACTTCAGCTAAGATCTCAGCTTTGGTTGGTTCTAATAAGGTATCTAAACGACGTAATACCACCATTGGTAAAATGATGTCACGGTACTTACCACGTACATAAACGTCACGTAGGCAGTCGTCCGCAATTGACCAGATAAAAGAAACCAATTTGTTGTGAACTGAATGATCCATGTATTAACCTAAAAATATATATTTTGTAATAACTTGCATTTATCTAACCCTATTCTATATTTGAAGAGTCGTTAGAAAATGACGATTTTTCTACTTAGCGACATTTATTGTCGCTAAGCATTGATCTGAAATCTTTTTGAACCTAATATTCTTGAACTGAACCTTAATACGCCATCTTACGGCTATCGAAATCATAGGTCGTGAGCAAAGCTTCTCCATCTGCGACCACAACTACACCACCTTTATCTCTAAGTCGCTTGGCAACTTTCAATTGTGCTTCAAGTTCATGAATTGTCTCATTCAATAACTTACGATTCAGGAACCATCGATCGCCTTGGATGACACCATAATCTAAAGTAAAGTTGATCATGTCTTTGGTAATGCCACGCTGTTGTGCTCGTTTCTGAACATGCTTGGTATCGTACATGACATCTCTCCCTTAAATTTGGCTCAGCAACTGAGTGAGCTTTGCTTGAGTGATTGAATATTCATTTTGCAAAGCACTCAATGCTTTCAATTCCTCATCCAAATTAAGTTCTGCTAGCTTTAATTCATGCTCAAAATACTCGGAACAGTGCAAGCTATACTTCTTAGATCGAACCTCTTGAATCGAAACATCTTTCACCAAATTCGACTCGGTATCACATCCATTAATTAAATTGACGATGTGTTGAGTTTCTTCATCAGTGAGTACAAGTTTGCCTCGTTTTTTGACACCTAAATTTCGACCATCAACCAAGCGAATGTCATGTGAGTCTTTCGCCTTATTCAGAACTAATAAGCTCATTTCTACCGCTGAATTTAAAAGCGTACCAGCAGGTAAAAGCGTTACAGATTCAACCAAATTTTTTTCAACTAGCTTTTCACGTAGTTCAGCATCATACCCCCCTCGGAATAACCAACCCGGGATAATAAGTAAATATGCTTTTCCTTGATCATTGAGCTGATAAAGTGCTTGTTGAATCCATAAACTCTCTGATGCACTTGATGGAATTTTTGCCTGAATGAATTGCTCTTTCAGGTACTCATTACCTGACACTAATTGCGATTGTACTCGTAGACCAATAGGCGGATTACTTACAACAAGATCAACACCATGTGAGGCTTCATTTTCAACCAATGAATCAGACCGTTTAATATTAACTTCAATTCCAGCTAAATTCGCTAAGATAGAAGCAATACCTATAGCAGTGGTATTAATATCTCGTAAAATTGTTTTCTCAGCTTGCAATGCTATCGGAGTAAGCGCAAGCCCACAGGCTCCGTCGTATAAGATTTTGCCCTTGCATGAACCCACCAACTTATTAAATATATTGGTAACCACCTCAGAGTCTATATTTTCTAACTTTAGAGAAAGATATAGATTAGTCAGCATCGTTAAAACTTGAATCTCATAATCTAGGTTAGAATGACGAAGTTCTACAAAAAACTGAATAATTTCTTGTAATTGTGTGCTGCCAACTGTAAATAAATTCGAATTAAACCAGTGCAACCTTTCATCTGATGCTATCTTTAATTTCAGTTGTTCAACAGTGTCTTGTTTATTTAAGCGTAATAAATTACTGATACCATCTATATCATTTTTTACCATGAAAGCGATGACGGAAAACAGCTGCACTGAATCCTGTACAGGCATATCACCACGTAGTAAATCTACATATTTAAAAATATCTTTTGAAATATTCATTGTCATAGCCTCCTAAGCAATCAGCTTCTGGATTGTTGCTTCCATCACTTTTAAGTGCGATTTTTTCATCTCTTCCAATAACATCAATGCCCGATGATGTTGGTAAAATGCTTGCGCAATAATTTCTTGCTTAGAAAACTCTGGTAAATTGATCTCAATATCCTTTAAACCACTGACAGGGATATTCATAATTACTGTGCCTTTATTTAGGCTAGTGAGTACCGCTTGACCATATTCACTATTCAAGAACACAGTTAAAAATTCGGGTAATACAAGGCTGGTATTAACCTTGATTACTAAACAGGTTGCAGGAGCAAATAAATTTAATTGTTCCTGTTCAGGTGTCACAATAGCTGCACGTAAATTTGTTCCTTTTGCTAAGAAGACAATATCACCTGCTTTTAGCTTCTTTTTTTCGATCAGGTCTTGATCAACAAATACTGTTTTTGTTGTATCAGTATTTACATGAAGAAAACCGTTGTCATTCAGGCTCTGCCCTGTCAGCAAAGATGCCTCGACAAAATTTTCAGCTTCGGTATCATTAAACTTATTGATACCAACAATAATACTCGAGCATAATTCATTTAGTTTCATAGCTACCTCAAAATTGTTTTCAATAAAACTATTTTTAAATCCATGATCAGATAGTAGCTTCACCAAACTAACATGTCAATTGTTTTTGTAAAACCATTTATATTTTTTTATAAAAACCTATCAAATAAAGAAAATAAATATTAACGGAAACTACTTTTCTTTCACCACAAAGTCAAATCAACATAATGTTTTTATTAATTTTTAAAATTAATGCTATTTTTAACATCTTATACATAAGCCTATTTCTCTGCTTTACGTGAACACTCCTTATCCGTGAAAAAAAATTATTCTATTGGAAACAAAAAAGAGCGCAAAAGCACCTATTACTCTCTACTATTTATACATTTGCATAGCTTGAAGTATCTAAGTCAAAATATTTAATACCAATTCCCCAATCACTATGACTGTACCATCAAAGGTACAATCTGCTCTGATTGGCTATTCTTTGCTATACTCATTCTAGTGATTAAATTAATGGAGCCTCACAATGCTGAAGACCTCTGAACAAAAAAAAATATATATTCAAAAGACACGTCTGAAAAACTATCAAGCTAGTCTCAAACTTGAAGGAATCATTGCATCTACTGGTAATGCGACTCAACTGAGCAAAGCCCAGATTCTGCAAAAATATAAACAATATGCACAGCCTGAAAGCTGATCAAGAATTTTGCCTATGGATAAATATGGGGAACTAGGAGATAGCTTATATTGCTATTCTGGTACAAGCATTTTAAAAAATAAGCTAAACATTCATGATGAGCAGATTTTAGAACAAGCAGAACTTGAGCTGACAACCTTCTCAAGTAGCTTGATTGAATATTCAGAACCACCCTATGATTTAGCCTACCTACAATCTATTCACCAACAACTATTTAGTGATGTGTACGAATGGGCAGGACAACTTCGGCAAATTGATATTTCTAAAGGCAATACTCGATTTTGTACATTTTCCCGTATTGAAGCTGAAACTCATAAATTACTGAAACCGCTCCAAGAACAGCATTACTTTCAAGATTTAGAATTTCAACAACTCATACCGAAACTTGCTGATTTATACTGTGAACTCAATGTCATTCACCCATTTCGTGAAGGTAATGGGCGTACCCAACGTATTTTCTTTGAACATCTGATTGCTCACTGCGGCTATGGTATTGATTGGTCAGAAATCAACTCAAAAGATCAGTGGGTAGAGGCAAATATTGAAGGCTTCTATGGTAATTTACAGCCTCTCATTCAAATATTTAAATCTTGTATTACCCTACCAGACTAAAAAATAAGGGAGCAAAAGCTCCCTTTCTATTCACGGCTCGCCAACTTATTTTCAATCCATTGATGGATCTCATACGCTGACCAACCGATACGGTTTTGTGTGATTTTGACTTTCTTTGGAAAGGTCGGATCGTAGTAGGGTGAATTCTCATCCATCATTTCATAGATAGTTGAACGTCCAACGCCAACTAACTCTACGACCTGCTTGATACTAATCAGCTGGTTCATCTGGAATGTTTGTCCTACAAATGTACTCATGGTGTTTACTCCGATCTCATGATTTCGAGCAACTCGCTCATGAGATACGGCAATCCCGTAAGGTTTTACCCTGTCCGATTCAATTCAACGCAGTCACTGAGCCTTTTAAACCCTGTTGAATATTAAAAGACTCATTTTGAACAACTGACTGCTGTTGCTCCTCTGTCTGATAAAACTCCTCTACTACATCCAATCCTTCCTCTAGATCCATTTCAAACTTCGCATTAGCAAAGCCCTGTCGTGCCATCTGATCAAGCGCCTCTTGATTAAATCCTGCCTGCTTACTTTGCTGATCTATCTCACGTGCAGTATGAATAGCAGACTGCAAATCAATCCCCTCTCTTAATGTTAAATCCACATAATACACAGGCTGACGATAGCTTTGAGTCGTACTTTTACCTCGTAATGTCAGTTGCAGTGGCAAGCACGAAAGCAAACCATTCGATGCTGCATGGTAATAGCTCAAACGAGCTGCCAAAGTCCGAATACTGTTAAAGCCTGTCGTTCTAAAAATGAATGTGCCAAATTCATCCGACTCATCTAAGTTCACGTGCAAACGTCCATAAGGCTTGCAATGCCCGCCCTGAGCTAATGGACACAAATCAGGTGAAGGACACGGGTGCTGTTCAACGCCTTGGTTGGTTAAACGCTGACAAGTTTGACCATCTCCTACACAGATAGGTCGTCCAGTCTGACGATCAAATAAGGTGTACTCTGCCCGTAAATTCAAATCAGGATCATTAAAGATCATCCTGACAGGGATCGAGCGAAGTTTCTGATTCGGTGCATTGGCTCGAAGCTGTTCATCTAAGGGATGTTTAACCCATCCATCTTTATTTTGAATTTGTGAGGTAATAGTGAATTGGTCATCTTTTTCAGGTAGACGTTTGCCACTCTTTTCCACGACTCGTCCAATGCTGATACGCCCTAGTGTAGGCGGTGTGATTGCTAGACCTTTGATCATGGTGATACTCCCATATTTAATTCCTTACAGATTTGGGTGCTTCTATGTAGGTCAGAACACGGACTAAATAAGTTACCCAAATGTTGAAAAGCTGAGTTTTAGCTGCAAAGATCGCGACCGATTTGCTCTCTACACATGATGTAGAGAGCGGGGAGCGATTTTTGTGCATTTTTGATGAAGTGAATGAGATGGGCTTAATCGATATAGATGTTGAAGCGACGACTGCCCTGTCTTTTTAGTGGATATTGTTCAATGAGATCAGGCTGATGCTTGAGCAATGCTTTGGTATCCAAGCTGACACTGTCATTGGCTTTCTTCCAAACCACCGAACCACGACTAAACGTGGCACGCTCTGCATCCTTCATCATCATTTGGATTTGATGCTTCAGCTCATCGAAGCGTTCTTGCTTATGCTGAATCTCTTCTTTGAGTTTGATCAGCTTATCGAACATGAGGTTGGCTGTTTCATTCTGTGATAGATCTTCAACTGTTAGTGGCACATGGATTGGATACAACTGCTGAATGGCTTTGGCTGCGGATTCACTAGCATCCACTGAAGGTGGCGTGTCCTTTTCCACACAATCCCAAAAGTAACGTTCTGCATTAATGATGTGCTGAATCACAGATTCAGAACGAGTGACTTTAAATATTTTGGTTTCATGCCCACAAAGCAATACACACACATGGGCTGCCTGTTTTCCTGTCACAGCTAATTGGTGCTGTACCTGACAAAGCACATACAGTGGTACACCATCACGCCAAAGCTTCGCCCCGTGTTCCCCTGCTGTTTTACACTCAAGGATCTGAACTTCATCACTTCCGACAACGGAGTAATCCAAGTTTGCCAACATGAAATGTTTATCAGGATCAGGGTGCTGTAACACAGCATTGACTCGACGCACCTTATTATTAGTGTGCATGCTGTAATACTCAGCCACTAAAGGTTCAAGTTGCTTGCCCCAATATAGTGGTGCAACACCTGTGCTTTCATCTTCAATGGAGTGAGTTTGTCGACCTGTTTTAATCAGCCACAGTTCTAGCATCGACATATACGGATTTAAGCCACAGGCTGTCGCTGCATCACTACTGCCAATGCCTTGTTTACGGACTTCAAGCCAATCTTGATATGCCATATCTTTGGTGTTGACCAAGCGTTTTGCAGCACTTGCTCGTTTGGTTGTGGTTAATGGATTTAATGCTGTTTGTACACCTGTCTGTACAGTCTGATTTGAAATCGGTGCAATTTGATTCATAGTTCTATCCTTATAAATTTCAGTTTTTGTAAAAAAGAAGCGCGTAAAAAAGCCATACCCGACACGAGGTCGGGTATGGCAATATTCATGCTGATTTAGATTGTTGATTGTGAGTTGAAAGTAGAGAGCGTTACATGTGTACTGTACTCAGCGATTGTTGAGACTTGCGGGGTTAGGGTTTCATGAGCTTAGGCTATCAAAGATAAAGCCTGTTCTAGTCCACGTTGTTTAAGACCTGCACCTGCACCAAACCATGCTGAATCGAGACGATGATCTGTACTCATGGCACGACGTTCATGATCAACGAATTCCGTGATCGAACACAGTAAGCCATAAGCCGTACCTTTAGCAGATGAAAGATCTGCCCCTCGCCCTTGACCATTAAACATGTCGAGTGCTTTGGTCATAGCTCTTCCATTTGGTTCAGTTTTATTTTGCTGTGGTGGGTTACTTGCCACCTGACGGTAGAACTGAATGATGTTCTCTTCAGGATCAGAAATTGACATGGTGCTATTGTTGAATACAGCATGAAAGTAAGCCTTCGCTTCCTGTTGACTGACTTTACGCTGCGAGAGCTGTTTCATTTCATACATGTGTTCATCCCATGCACGCACTGAAATACCCAATTGCTGTTTCACTTTCTCTGCATCGAACTTGGTGCTATGCGGTACTTTGACTACACCTGCACTCGCAGTTGCACCTTTCAGAGCAATCGCAAGCGTGTTGTTACACACAACTCGAATACTGGTAAATTGTGCTGTAGTTGCTAAAGTACCATCACACGCAGAAGCAAGCAGAATATAGCCGTTACTGACATCCTTACCTTTCAATGCTGTACTTTGTCCTGTACGTGCTAAAGCCCAGAACTTCTTACCGCCTTTCAACACGCCTGCAGTTTCAAGCTCAAAGCCTGATTGTTCTGTCAGATCACGGTAGAACTCCAAAATCTCTTTCGGTTGTACTTCCTGATAACGCTGACTGACCACAGATAAGGGTGCATGTGTATCTGAGCGATACAGGACACGCTGTTCTTCAAACGGCATGATGATGCTTTGACCACGTTCATTCTGAGCCATGTAACTAACATCAGATGATTCGATACGCCAATCCATCCCTGCTTGTTGTGCCCAAACTTCAAGGGGTTGATTAGGACTGAGTTGATTCCCTAAGCCATGCCAAGGGGTTTCGCCAACATAGGCGATTTGTTCGATTTGATGTGCCATCGTTCTTATCTCCTATGATGATTCAACGAAAATTCTGCTGACAGTGATTGCAGTGATAGTAGGTCAGGGTGATCGGCTTTTTCGACTCATCAAACATGCTACTAAATAGGCCACCAATGACTGCACCTGCAATACCACCAATGAATGGAGATACAGGCAGTGGCAAACCCTTTGAAATGGATGCACCGATGGTGGCAAACGATGCAGATGCGGCTAGACCTGTAGAATCAGAACCATTCACTTGTTGATTCACCACTTGGATGACTTGATCAGATAGGCAGTAAGGACAAATTAAACTCATAATATACATCTCCAGAAATGACAAAGGCTTACCGATTGGCAAGCCTTGCAAAGTTCAAAAACTCGTTTTCATCTAGATGATGTATATCTGAGATTTTTTTCAAATCATTGGAATGTCCGCATTTTTGGACTGAGCTTCACTCTTAAATGTTGGGCTTCTTTCTCAGGGTTTACTAGATAAGCACCTGCATTACGAAGGTTACGAACTTCCACTGGATTATCCCGATGTATTCTACCGATACCAAGAATACCAAGCTCTCTATACTTGGCTATTTGCTCTGGATCATGACAGTTGAAATAACAACCCTCATCATTAGTAATCTGCTTCCACAACTTCCCGACCTTATCCGCTATAGCCCATCCTTTTTGACGTTGATGTCCATTAAAGATCAACAGCAAATGGCAATGATAACCTTTGGTTTCACCCTGCTCTAAAGCCCATGCAAAATCTACTAAGTCATGAAACGGATCTTTACGCTTAGATATCGCTTTACGCAATTCCTCTAAATCTTGGTAGAACATTTGGATATCGACGATACTGTGACAGCTCTGCAAATATGCAATATCTATTCTCACTACTTCTGACTTTGAATACCGACTAAGAGCTCTACCTAATTTTTTCGATAAAGATTCTAGATTACGTTTTTCGTTCTCACGATGCCTACGGAGATCTTTCAGCTGTCTACTCTGATACCTCTTAAAGTAATCTTGATAGTAATCAAATGATTCACATTTCAACTCATCGACGACTTCATCAAAATCTAAATCATCAATATCATACTCATCTAACCAATCACACCATGCATTGATATAACCAAAGTACTGAGAGCCTGTACGATAAATCTCATCAAACTGTATTACTAACTCTGCAAACTCCTCGTAGAAATCTAGAGGTTGATTCTCTGCTCTAATCCAAAGCTCAGTTACAACTTCTAGTTGAATTGTTAATTTAGACTCGTTAATTGGTTTACTCATGTTTAATACTCAATATGGAAATAGCTCCATATGACATGGGTAAACTGTATAAATATAAATTCTAGCTAGATTGCACTTTAATCTATATGCTTGTGATTACTAAGATTATTAATCTCTATATGATATATATTTAATAATATTAATAACCTGCCATTAAAAATTTGAATATTTGTTAGCCAAACAACATGTTCAACCAGTATTTTCAATTTTTTTCACAATATTTAAAGCTCTATTGATCTACAAGCATAATCGATAGAGCCTACTTTTGAAAAAAGTTATGCGGTGAGTATCAAGCATCAGCTTTATTTGATTTAGTGCTAGGCTTTCGCTTTTTTTTACGAGGTAACGTACCTCTGATAAGCCATTTAGGAGTATCTGAATAAAATGTATTATCTAACAGATCTTTATATACTATGTAGGGAGCCAAGTTATTGATAATAATATCTTTTAGTGGTTTATCAATTGATTCTACTAGCAACTCTTGATATGCCAACTCTTCTACGGAATTAAATATTTTTTTAACTCGGCACGAAGCCTTTAAATCTAATGGCGGTTGAAATGCCTCACTAGCCTTCGTGAGCGTTTCCTGCCATCTTTCACTAATGACATCCGCTAAATTGGAATAATTATTCAGTACTTCACGATCAAATACAAAAACAATATCGGCAAAGAATCGTCTTTTATCTGACACTTGGCTTGTATCATTTTCAACCCATGCCCCTACATACGCCCTGAGCTTAGATAATGGTGCTCTCCGTTTCCCCGCATGCAACATCTGATATAAAGCAGAACTTAGCCCTTTTTGTTTCATGAAGCCGTTCTTCATCTCACAGCTAAGTGAGCATCTAATTAAAACGCAATCGCGCTTAAAAGCCCCTCTCAAATAATTTTGGATTTTCTCGACTCGCTGCTCATGCCTTGGAATATTGATATGCTTATTTTGCCCTAACGTAATAGCTATGGGACTATGCATTGTTTGAAATAATCCCCCATAGTACTTAAAGTCTTCAATTTTAGATTTATAAAAATTGGCTCGTGTATGATCAAAAGGAAATGACAAAAAATCCTGATAGTCATAATTTCCAAACTGCTCGAAAAAATAATGCAATAGCCTTGACCGATAAACGCCCCCAATTCGAGTTGCCAACGTAATAATAGAATCATGTTGCATAAGCAAATCTACAAATTGAAATAGCGTTCTTTCAACTATTTGCTGCGCTCGCATTTCATTAGACTGCAAGGATCGCGAATATTTGACCGATAACATAAAAATTTCAATTTTTTCTAGAAGCTTAAGTTCTTCTTCCGTTAGCTTAAATGTTGCGTAAGATGACAAGTTTTCTTGATATTGCAAAATAATATTCTTTAAATAGTCTTTACTATGAGCATTTAAATGATTTTGTACCCAACACAAGTCGAATAAAGCATATTGAGTTAAATCACCTAATACACGATGTGGATTAGGGTGCTTTTTGAACTTTTGTATAATGATATGCACGTTTTCATTAAAATTAATTTCGTGATTTTCCCGCCCAATAATGTCATCACTTGTAGACTTGAACATAAAGTCCTGATCCAATCTCACAAGAAAATCTAAACAATTCTCAATGAATATAGCTTTATTCTTTTCATCGTAAAGGCATAGATTAAATTGCTTATTGAAGACTTCACTACTTGAATTAAAGTTATCATTCCAATTCATAATACTGACATCAATATTCAAGTCATATGATTTTAGAAGCTCATGGCACTGTGTTTTGATCTCACTTATTGTTCTATGTTCCGTGTAATCAGATGTTGTTTCAAATACCCATATACAGAAGTAGTCTAAGCCATTATTGTGACCATTCAAGCAAATATAATAATTACGTAATAACCCCTCAACTGAGATCTGCCCTAAAAGCTCATATCTCTTGCTATGAAGTTTTGCAATTTCATCATCTGCATTATTGCTATCAATTCGAATTACAGTACTTAAAACATGTAATTTTTTACCTATCTTAAGCAGCTCGTCTAAATCACTTAGTATTAAACTTTTCGTTTCTGAGAATTTTTCAGCTGGTATGCCATATCGTCTTAAATTATCAATGTAATGTTCATACCATATTTTCAAGAAATCATTCTGCCAACTCCCAGCATAAAATTGTCTGAATTGTTCCTGCCTCAGGAAATGTTGCTGCTGTTTTAGATTTGTTGATTTAGCAGTCCTATGGACAAAACTATCAAAGATTCGACCGAATTCAGTTAGTCTTTTATTTTTTAGACCCATTTGTAGCTGATCAAAGTTAGGCATTACATAAAGTTGATCTAGCGCTTTTCCTATACCCAATAGAAGCTGCTGACTTCTATATCGGCCTACTTGATTCGTTTGCTCACCGCAATGTAAGTGCCGAAACTCCGTTTCGATCTGTTCACACCACTGCAAAATATTTACCAATAAATTAATTGTTTCTTTATATGCACAACCTGCCTTGGGTTCTTGAGAGGAGAACGTATCCTTCATAGATTTAGAATACATGTAACCTAATAATTTATTGTAATTTGAAAGCTTCATACTATAAATACAACTATTTCAATAATCTAAGTTGTTGATAATATAAATTATAAAAACACTTTAAAACAGGTTTATCACATATATTTTAGGTAAATTAAATCATTTTTCACACATAGCAAATAAGCAATAAATATATTTATTAATACACTAATAATTAAGCAATACAGAAATGTTAGGTATAAAAAACCACGCCATCAGGCGTGGTTTTTTTACATATACTGAGTGACTTACTTCATCCATTCCTGCACCTTCTCCCCATACCACTCCATAATCATTACTCGTTCATCCCAATACTGTGCTCGGTTATATGCAGCATGAATGTTGTTTTTGTCGCACAGGTGCAAGCTTACTAATCAATCCATAGTCCTATGCATCAACCGATCTAAATAATCAGACCATGCTTGCATCATGCCTTTGCGCTCTTCCAAATACTTTGCACGGTTGTATGCCCTTCCGTGCATATCCCTAACCTGATGAGCAAGCTGCTGCTCTATACGCTCAATAGGAAATTTTAAAACTTCATCTAATAAAGTTCTTGCCGTAGCTCTAAAGCCATGCCCTGTTGTCTCACCATTTTCAAAACCATATTGTTTCAATCGTTTATTAATAGTTGATTCACTGATGGTTTTCGTTTTATCTCGCATAGACACAAAACAATATTCGGTATATCCAGTAATGCAATACAATTCTTGGAACAGCTTCAAGACTTGATCAGACAAAGGAACAATATGTTGTAGGGCTGTCTGATTTTTGGTCTTTGGCGGTGTATAACTCCATGTTCTATTTTTAAAATCGATATCTGCCCATTTTGCTGCACGTAATTCTCCAGGACGCACAAATACATGGGGTAAGATTTTGACTGCATAATCAATAGCAATATCCCCACGACCTGCATGTGTATTAATATTCTTTAATAGTTGTCCTAGCTTTTGCTCATCAGTAATAGCCGCTCGATGCTTAGTTTTACCCACCTTCAAAATACCGCTAATTTGGTCAGCAACGTTAAATTGACATAAACCCAAAGCAATCGCATACCGAAACACCTGAGATGCTTTACTTCTCATTCGCTTTGCTGAGTCAGTCTTACCTTGTCTTTCATAAAGACGGCATACTTCCAAAATTTGAGTGGCTGTTATCGAATCAATGGGGAACTCACCAATAGCAACATAAAGCTTATCCCAGATAAACTGATTCCGACGTTGTGTACTTGGTTCCAGCTCTTCAGTCTTACGGTATTCATCTGCTACTGATCTAAAACTATTATTTCGACATTGGGACTGTTTATCTTGCTTTTGAATTGCTGGGTCAATATTCTGCGCAAGCAGTTCTCTAAACTCACTTCGTTTTGCGCGAGCTCTGGCCAATGTACAACTTGGATAAATACCGATAGCTATAGTGGCTCTTTTCTTAGAGATTGGGCGAATATAATCAAAACGCCAATATGCCCTACCTTTTCTATCTAACAATAGATAAAGGCCACCACCATCTGAAAGCTTAATATTCTTTTCAAATGATTTCTTTTGCATTGATATTGCAGACTTAATTTTTGAGTCAGTCAGACTGATAACTAATTTAGGCATTTTTACGGTATATTTTTGTCAGAAATGGAATGTACCGTAAAAAATACCGTAAAAGATTACGGTATCCTAAAACGCCTTTGGATAGTATCGGACAACCCAGTTACGTAAGTTATTTATTTTAAATGATTTTAAGACAATATCGGAAGGGATAAAACAAGGAAATGGTGCGCTCAGCGGGACTCGAACCCACGCCACAGGCTTCGGAGACCTGTACTCTATCCAGTTGAGCTATGAGCGCGCGCTGCACATCATAACAAAAAATTGCTGAAGGTAAAGCAACTATATATAAGTTACGTATTTTTATGCTTATGCTTTAAACAATGTTCCAAACTTGCAACATAGAATTCCATCTAACTTACTTGGTTTATTGGCGCAGATCGCTCACAATAGTGGCTCTATTCCTCAAGTGAGAATTTCATGACTGATGCATTGACGTTAAGGGACGTGTCAAAGACCTATCGAAATGGTTTCCAAGCACTGAAAGGAATTAATTTGACCGTTCCTGAAGGCGAGTTTTATGCCCTACTTGGACCCAATGGTGCAGGTAAATCTACAACCATTAGCATCATCAGTTCTCTCACCAAAAAAACGGCAGGCACGGTAGAAATTTTTGGGCACAATCTGGATACACAACCATCTCAAGCCAAGCAGTGCTTAGGAGTTGTGCCGCAAGAATTTAACTTCGGTCAGTTTGAAAAGACGTTTGATATTTTGGTCACACAAGCAGGCTATTACGGTATCCCTAAAAAAATTGCCGAACAACGTGCCGAAGAATATTTAGAAAAACTGGGTTTGTGGGATAAACGTGCCACTCAAGCGCGAATGCTGTCTGGCGGCATGAAGCGTCGTTTAATGATTGCACGTGCCATGATGCACGAACCGAAACTACTTATTTTGGATGAACCGACTGCAGGTGTAGATATTGAGCTGCGTCGTTCAATGTGGGATTTTTTAACAGAGATGAATGATAAAGGCACCTCAATCATTCTCACTACCCACTATTTAGAAGAAGCGGAAATGTTGTGTCGTCGTATCGCGATTATTGATCGTGGTGTGATTAAAGAAGACACTTCCATGAAAAACTTCTTAAACCAGTTAAGTGAAGAATCTTTTATTTTCGATTTAGCTGAACCGATTCAACCCATTCATTTAGATATTATTGGTGTACGTTTCAACTTAATTGATGCAGTGACCCTAGAAGTCACTATGGATAAAGCTCACACCTTAAATGATTTATTCCAACTTTTAGAAGCACAAGGCATTCGCGTGCGCAGTATGCGTAATAAGTCCAACCGTCTAGAAGAGTTATTTGTCAAAATGGTCGAAAAGAATTTAGATGGAGCTGCGCAATGAATTTTACCCAACTACGGATTGCACTCTATACCTTAGTGCATAAAGAAGTTCGTCGTTTTATGCGCATATGGCCTCAAACCTTGCTCCCGCCAGCCATCACCATGAGTTTGTACTTTGTGATTTTTGGTAATTTGGTCGGTTCGCGTATTGGTGAAATGGGCGGCTTTAGCTATATGCAATTTATTGTGCCCGGCTTAATTATGATGGCAGTCATTACCAACAGCTATGCCAACGTATCTTCAAGTTTTTTTAGTGCAAAATTCCAGAAAAGCATTGAAGAACTAATCATGAGCCCTGTACCTTTGCATGCCATTTTATGGGGCTATGTTTTGGGTGGTGTTAGTCGTGGCGTATTGGTCGGTATTATTGTCACCACCATGAGTCTATTCTTTACCGACCTTTATATTACCAATTGGTTTGTTACCATTTATACCGTATTAATTACGTCCTTTTTATTTTCATTAGGCGGTTTTATTAATGCTGTTTATGCCAAATCATTTGATGATATTTCTATTATTCCAACTTTTGTACTGACTCCACTGACTTATTTAGGTGGTGTATTCTATGCCATTAGTGCCTTAAGCCCTTTTTGGCAAAATCTCTCTTTAATTAACCCTGTGGTGTATATGGTTAATGCTTTCCGTTACGGCATTTTAGGACATAGTGATGTCAACGTGACGATTTCATTATCTGTGATTACACTATGCTGCGCAGTGCTTTATGGTATTGCCTATCATTTACTTTCTCGTGGTTCAGGAATGCGTGAATAATGAGTGTTGAACAATCTCTCCTTGGTAAAGACACCAATTATCCTACAGAATATCAACCCGATATTTTGTTCCCTATTTCACGTGCTGCTGCACGTGAAAAATATGCAGATGTTGAGGGAATTCAACTCGGGCAAGACTGGTGGCACGTTTTTGAAATTTCGTGGTTGAATGCCGCAGGTGTTCCACAGGTTGCGATTGGTCGGATTACGCTACCTGCTTCATCACCTAACCTGATCGAATCAAAATCATTAAAGCTCTACTTTAATAGTATGAACTTTACTCGCTTTCAGTCTGAAGCCAATTTCATTGAAACTGTTGAGCATGATTTAACGGCTGCAGCACAAGCACCTGTTACGCTAACTTTATTTAAGGTTGATGATTTGGCAATTAGCCAACCTGAAGGTATTTGTATTGATCAGCTCACGCCTGAGCGTTTAGAGCAGCATCCTGACCCAAGTTTATTGCAATTCGATTTAGAACAAGCGGAAGATATAGAGGTACAACTTTTCTCACATTTATTACGCAGCAATTGTCCTGTCACAGGACAACCTGACTGGGGCACGGTTTTTATCCGTTATCAAGGCAAAAAACCTTGTTATCGCAGTATTTTGGCTTATATTATTTCTTATCGTCAGCATAATGGTTTCCATGAACAATGTGTGGAACAGATGTTTGCAGACATCTGGCAAAAATTCGCACCAGAAAAACTGATGGTATATGCAACCTATACACGTCGTGGTGGTTTAGACATTAACCCTTGCCGTGTATCGGACTTAACATGGATGCCTCGCCCTATTCGTTTAGCGCGACAATAACAACATTGAGGTTGAACAATGCCATTTTTTGGATTCATTCCATCTGCAGAATTATTAAATACAATTGAAACTGCACAACAGAAAAAAAATTCAAGTGAGCCGCTGTACCCACTGCGCGACAAAACCGCATTAATGATTAATGAAGAAATCATTGATGCCATTTTAACCGAGTTGGTACGTCGTTTTCCTGCCAGCGATAAACGCGACACTGCCGAAAAACTTGCGGGCTATGTCAAATCTACCGTTGCAGTACTCCTAAAACAATTATTAAGCAAAGCGCCAAATGATGTCGTGAAACAATCGATTGAATTTTCTGAGCGCAGTAGCTTTAAAGATGCAGCAGGCAATGCACGTGTAGGTGAAACGCTCGATGCAAGTCTAGTGACCAACCTGAAACACAACTATGCCGAAATTCAAGCAGGCAATGAAGTGAACAAAGCTGCTTTAACCGAACTATATAAACAGTTTGCAGAAGCGACGGTACGCCACTTTATGAGCGACTTTAACAAAACCCTCGATTTGGGCATGATTAAGCGTAAAGCAGCAGATATTGGCGCAGCAGCGGTAATTAAAGCTGTCCATATTGCGGTGGATAAAATCATCCCAAATTTAACCAAAGAGGAACTCTTGGTTTTAGCGGAATATCACGACACCTTATTCCATCATTAATATCAGTGGGTTTAACTCATAATGCGTTTTAAGCCCTTTTGTTGCATGTTAAGTGCAAAATGCCTGATTTTGATCAGGCATTTTTATATGCAATGCAATATCAGGATATGTCTGCAACTTTTGCACAATCAAGAATAACTTTTTGCACCTAGATTGAATTTTGTTACAAATCCTGCGCGCTTTTTACACATTCTTTGTCTATTTTTGTATAAGTTTTTGCAAACCAGTCACGCATGAATGCTATCTTAGCCGCTTACTTCGCTTTCGCAGTTTGGCCCCAATAGCGGCTTATTCTTCATATATAAGTAGCAACTTATTTACTGCATATAAATAAGTTGTGTAAATCATCAATTTGGAATTTTGCCCAATATGTTCAAACTTGATTTTTATAACAAACTAAAACGTGTTTCTTTACTGATCGGTGCATTTTCTATCACCAGTTTTTGTCAGGCCAATGATTTCCAAAATCATCCGTCTTATGCCAGTTTTAAACAAAAAACGATGCAAACTTATGGCTTGAGCGAAGCGCAAGTTGACTGGGCAATGAATGGTTCTAAAAATTTACCCAATATCATCAATATTATGAACCGTCCAGGCGAAAGTAAGCCTTGGTATGCCTATAAAACGAATTTCCTTGCAGAAAGCACTATTCAGCGTGGTGTACGTTTTAAACAGCAGTATGCAGATACACTCAATCGTGCTGAGCAGCAGTTTGGTGTGCCACAAGCCATCATATTAGGTATATTGGGCGTAGAAACAGGCTTTGGCAGCAATAAAGGTTCATTTATTACTCGTGATGCTTTAGCAACGTTAGGTTTTGGCTACGAACGTCGTGCTGAATACTTCAAAGATGAACTCGCTGCACTCATTGCATGGTCATATAAAGATGGTATTCCAACCTCTTCTGTGGTCGGCTCTTATGCAGGTGCAGTCGGCTACCCTCAATTCATGCCAAGCAACATTCCAAAATTTGGGGTGGATTATGATGGCAACGGTCATATCGACCTTCGTAATTCAGCAGTAGATGCGATTGGCTCAATTGCAAATTACTTGGCACAGCATGGCTGGCAGCGAAATCAACCCATTGCATTTGCAGCACGTTATACAGGTAACAATCCTGACAGCGTGATTGCCAAAGATTTAACCTTACCTACACCTTATGGTGTCTTAAAATCGCAAGGCATCGCACCGCTGAATCCTATTGTACAAATAGATGATCTGGATTTGGTGAATGTCATTCAATTGCAAGAGAATTATGGGCCAATTTACTATATTACTTACCCAAATTTTCAGGTGATTACGACCTATAACCGCAGCCGTATGTATGCAACTGCGTTATGGTTACTCGGTACTGAAATTGCCAGCCGATAAAACCCACACCCAAACCAAACAAGTAAAGTCAAGAAATATTTTTAACAATTTGATCACAAAATCATCTTTTTAAATATATTGTTACAATATTGATTATTTTTTAATCAAACAAAGTTGTTTTTTGGTACTTTTTGTCATTATTTTCGTATAAAGACTAGACACCTTTGGTAAGGGATGAATATTATCCACTTCGTCAAATGTAGTCGAAAAAGTGAAATTACAGACAGGATTACCGCTATTTCAATCAGTTAAGAGCGAAATAAGTTAAAAATTCTGTCTTCAGGAGTTCAAACCATGCATAGTTCACTTAAATACTTACTTGCACTTTCTGCAGCTGTTGCCCTAAGTCAGTCGCAAGCTGAAATGGTGCAATCATCATTCAACAATGATAATGAGTCATCTAGCCTAGCTGCGCGTGTACTCAACAAAGAAGCACAAAGTTTTAATTCACATTTCTCAAATTTGAATAGCCTTTCAATCACCGAACGTTCAGGCGACCAAATCCGTCGTCAAACGATTGCAGCGAAAATTGAAATTCCTGCTGAAGAGCCTTCAGTGATTGAAAAGTTAAATACAGTGGCATCAAACACTGTACGTAAATTTAGCCAAACAGGTATGGCATCTTGGTACGGTCGTCAATTCCACGGTCGTAAAACTGCAAGCGGTGAAACGTTCGACATGAACGCAATGACTGCTGCACACCGTAGCCTGCCGCTAAACTGCTATATTCGCGTAACCAATAAAAACAATGGTAAGAGCGTTGTAGTTAAAGTAAATGACCGTGGTCCATTCCATGGCAACCGTGTACTCGATCTTTCTTATGGCGCTGCAAAACAATTGGGCATCACCAATGCAGGTACTGCCAAAGTAAGCATTGAGCGTATTGACGGTCCAAACTCTTAAGATTCGCTTACACGACTTCACATTTGACTTGAAAGCCACAGCAATGTGGCTTTTTTAATGCCTGTAAGATTTACAGTCATCCCATGCATGTCTGCACAAAGATGATCCACACAAATTTTGTTGCCACTTCATTTTGAAAATATGAATACTGTTTTGACCGCCTCACTGTTCTCAGTTATATTTTAGACAGTCAAACAATAACAACGGATGATCGGTCTACAGGAGTAGCACATGAAGACAGTAAGCGAGTGGCTAGATGAATACAGCGAGAGCCATCAAAATAAAACCAATAAATTAATTCACTGGGTGTGCGTACCTACGATCTTTTTTTCGATTGTCGGCATCTTGGCGCATTTCAGCGCTTTACTAACAACATTACTTCTGGTGCTCAGTTTTATTTTTTATGCACGTTTAGACTTGGTTCTTGCAGTTGCAATGGCAGCATTAATGCTGGTAATGGCATGGCTGATTTATGTTTTGCCTGTTGGAATGGGTTTTTATATCGCAATTTTTGTTTTGGCGTGGATTGGGCAGTTTTATGGTCACAAAGTTGAAGGGAAAAAGCCTTCATTCTTCAAAGACCTCCAATTCCTTCTCATTGGCCCAATTTGGTGCATGGATGCCTATTTAGGTAAAATCCTACCCTCTTGGAAAACACGTCGTAAAAACAGCATTATGAGCATTTAAACACTATATCCTATTTTCGTTATCGGAAGAACCGTTATTGATAGGTTCTTCCTTGATGTTTTAACCATCCGCCCACGTGTTTATTTGCTGGATCATGATGCGTCCAGTGAATCACCCCACCCTTATCTGAGTATTCATATTCACCAAAAAACTCAACAGTATCACCTTTTGCAATATTGGTAATTCGTGGTGCAAGATCAATATTATGTGCAACCAATACAGTTTGCCCATTATTCAGTTTTAAAATAAATTTTTGATGACGTGAGCCTTCGTTGTCATCCGCTAACACTGCAATGACCTGCCCACTCGCACGGACTTGTAAATCGCTCTGTTTGCGCTCAAACGCACGTTCAATCAGCTGAACACCCTGAGCATCATCTTGCAGCGCATCTCGCTGTACGTCTAACTGCTCTTTTTCAGTTTGCGATGTGCGAGCAGTACTTGTAGATGGTGCATTTGATGTTTCAGACTGAAACTGCTGTAAATCTATGCCAAAAAATGCAGCAATTAGCACTACAATAATTGCGCCGATGCTTAAATTCTTTTTATTTGCCATATAACCTTCTTGTTCTGATTCCACCCTATACGATTAAGTCAATTATTCGTAACATACTGATTTAAAATTAATATCTTTAATCTTCATCTCAATATTTATGCCACGATTGCATATTGCCAAAATCTATATTCACAAAAAAGCCCCAAAATAAATTGGGGCTTTCCTTACAAAATATTTTACCTTAAGTAAAAATTATTTTGCAGCAGCTTGAGCAGCAGCAACTTCTTCAGCGAAGCTCATTTCTGCTTTTTTCTCAATACCTTCGCCTACTTCGAAACGAACGAATTGAGCAACAGTTGTACCAGTTGCTTTTAATACTTCAGCAACTTTCTTCTCGTTGTCAATTACGTACATTTGACGATCAAGCGCAACTTCGTTCAAGTATTTTTCAACTGAACCAGTTACCATCTTCTCTACGATGTTTGCAGGCTTACCAGATTCAACTGCTTTCGCTTCTGCAATTTCTTTCTCTTTAGCGATAAGATCAGCAGGAACTTGTTCAGCAGTAACAGCAACTGGGTTGAATGCAGCAACGTGCATTGCAATACCTTTACCAGTCGCAGCATCACCTGTGTAAGAAACAACAACACCGATTTTTAAACCGTGCTTGTACACAGCAAGGTTTTCACCTTCAACGATTTGTGCACGACGAACTTGGATGTTTTCACCAATTTTTTGAACAAGTGCAACACGTGTTTCTTCAACAGTTGCGCCATCTTCAAGTTTAAGTTCAGCAATTTTAGCAGCATCAGTTTCGTTTGCAGCAAGAGCAGCAGCAGCAACTTTCGCAGAGAAACCAGCAAAGTTTTCGTCTTTTGCAACGAAGTCAGTTTGACAGTTTACTTCTAAAAGAATCGCTTTGTTGCCTTCTTGAACGATTGTGATTGCACCGTCAGCAGCAATGTTACCTGCTTTTTTAGCAGCTTTTGCTTGACCAGATTTACGAAGGTTGTCAATCGCTAATTCGATGTCACCGCCCGCTTCTGTTAATGCTTTTTTACATTCCATCATTGCTAGACCAGTACGATCACGCAATTCTTTAACCATGCTTGCTGTAACTGCAGTCATGTTTATCTCCTAAAATCGGTAGAAAATGAATTCTTTTTTTAACAGAAACGGCCCAGAGGGTGTCTCTTGGGCCGTCTGCATACATGACGCTTACTTTGCCACCATCACATGTCGCAAAAATGACAAGCTTACGTCAAAACGCATTAAGCCTCAGAAGCAGGAGCTTCTTCGCCTTTTGCTTGAGCATTGGCTTGAGTTTGAGCGTATTCTTTACCAGCAATGATCGCATCAGCCATTGAAGAAGCGTAAAGTGTTACTGCACGGATCGCATCGTCGTTACCCGGAATAACGTAGTCTACGTTGTCTGGGTTAGAGTTTGTATCTACGATACCGATTACAGGAATACCTAAGTTTTTAGCTTCTTTAATTGCAATTGCTTCGTGATCAACGTCAATTACGAATAATGCGTCAGGTAAACCACCCATGTTTTTCACACCGCCTAAAGCGCGCTCAAGTTTTTCCATTTCACGGCTACGCTCTAAAGCTTCACGTTTAGTAAGCTTAGCAAAAGTACCGTCAGTAGACTGAACTTGAAGATCTTTTAAACGGCTGATAGATTGGCGAAGTGTTTTCCAGTTCGTCAACATACCACCTAACCAACGGTGATCTACATACGGTTGACCAGCGCGTTGAGCTTGTTCACGGATGATTGCAGAAGCAGCACGTTTTGTACCAACGAACAAAACTTTGTTCTTTTTGCTAGCCAATTGGTTTGCAAAGTTCAAAGCATCATTTAACGCAGGAACAGTGTGTTCAAGGTTGATGATGTGAATTTTGTTACGCGCACCAAAGATGTATTGACGCATCTTTGGGTTCCAGAAACGTGTTTGGTGACCAAAGTGTGCGCCAGCTTGAAGAAGGTCGCGCATGCTTACGTTGTAATCTGCCATTTTCTTTACCTTAAATGTTTGGGTTAGGCCTCCATATATCCGCATTCTCCACCCCAAAGGGCACCCAGAGTAATGTGACGATATATGTGCGGATTTTTAATTTCCCTTTTACCAAGCTCTTTGAAACATATTCATAAAAAGCATTTGATAAAATGGGCGGCTATTTATACCATAGTCACACACAAATTTCCAAAAGTTTTTAAAGATCATGAACACAACTTATCAAGCACCTCGTCGACTCATCAAAACCGCAGAAGATATTGAAAAAATGCGCGTGGCAGGACGACTGGCGGCAGAAGTTTTGGAGATGATCAAAGCACACGTTAAACCAGGCGTTACTACGCTCGAACTGGATACGATTTGCCATGACTATATTGTCAATCAACAACAAGCTATTCCTGCCTGTTTAGGTTATGGTGCTGCTCCGGGTCGTCCAGCATTCCAACACACCATTTGCACATCGGTTAACCATGTGGTTTGTCACGGTATTCCGTCAGAAAGTAAAGTGCTGAAGAAAGGCGATATTTTAAATATTGATGTCACAGTCATTAAAGATGGTTTCCACGGCGATACCAATATGATGTATATCGTGGGTGGTGAAACTTCCATTTTAGCCAATCGTTTATGCAAAGTTGCCCAAGAAGCGATGTATCGCGGTATGGCAACCGTTAAACCCGGTTCAACCATTGGTGATATTGGTCATGCGATTCAAAAATATGTTGAATCTGAACGCTTTAGTGTCGTGCGTGAATATTGCGGTCATGGTATTGGGACGACCTTCCACGATGAGCCACAAGTATTGCACTATGGTCAAGCCAACACAGGCATGATTTTAGAAGAAGGTATGACTTTTACCATTGAACCAATGGTCAATGCAGGCGTATGGCAAACCAAATTACTTGGCGATAAATGGACAGTGGTGACCAAAGACCACAAATTATCGGCACAGTTTGAACACACCATTTTGGTCACCAAAGATGGCTTGGAAGTGCTGACTGCCCGCCCTGATGAAGATTTATCACGCTTTACTGCATAACGTGTTTGCAGCCAAAATCTGTCATTGGCTAAAAATTTAACCCGTATGTCAAAAAGATCAGTTCCGACTGGTCTTTTTTATTAATTTCAACGCATACAATTTCTATAAAATCTTTTTATTTCAAACCAATAGAACTTTAAAGCCATCCAATAAAACAAGCATTTTCACGTATTCAACAGTTTTGGATTTAACAAAACACCTGCACACTTTTCCAGTTATTCACAAAAGTTTAAAAAAATATCTTGTAAAAACAACAGTTTTATTTTTCCAGTCCATTTCATAATGCCTTGCATAACAATGCCGTAAATAACAACAAGCAAAATTGGACATGGAGTTCCACAATGAAAAAAACACTATGCTGTTTGGCACTGAGTAGTTTGCCAGTCATCAGTTATGCCAACTCACCTTATTTTAGTTTAAAAGATGGTGATGGTTTTAAACGCTTTTCTGTTTCGGTAGGTGCGCTGCACGTTATGCCACAAGGCAAAGCACAACCTTTTCGGGTCAATACAGCCATTCACAACGGCTACACAGCCGATGTCGGTGAGGTTCAATCTCAAACTGTAAGAGATAATTTACGTGACGGTTTTGAGCCACCCGTATTATTAAGCGGAGCATTAAATTTACTGCCTACCGTACCTGCCAACATGAGTGGACAAGCCACAATTTCAGGTTTGGAGCAATGGGATAATCCCGGCACAGGTTTAGAAGCAGATGATGTCACCACACTGGGTATTATCAGCAACTATTTCTTTACCGATAATATTTCCTTTGAAGTTAAAGGCGGTATTCCACCTAAAGTTGATTTGCAAGGCAAAGGGAAAATTTATGCTCCCTTCTCCGCAATTGCACGTCCATTAGGCGGTGCGTTGGGTGAGCTAGAATTACAAAATGATATTCTCATTACCGATTTAGCAGCACATGGCCCTGCTGCTTCTGCCCGAGCATGGACACCTGCATTTGAGTTTCAATATCACTTTGGCAAAACAGGCGTAAATAAGTTCCGCCCCTATGTTGGCGTCGGTTTGATGTATGCCTATTTCAATGAGTTAGAAATTAATCCACGTACTGAGCAGCACTTGATTGCCGCAGGTCACATGATTGCCAATATTAAAGAAGAAAAAGCGGGCGCATCTTTAGAAGGCACACCAAGTGCAGCCAATCCTAAAGTTGAATTAGATGCCACCGATGCCTTTGCGCCCGTTGCCACTGTCGGTTTTACCTACGACTTTAATGAAAAATGGTTTGCGGTCGGTTCTGTATCTTATGCACATCTTAAAAACGAAACCACCATTACTGTGACCGATGCTAAACACGGCGAACTCATTCACTCCAAAGCCGATATTGAAGTGAATCCGATCATTGCATATGCAGGTTTTGGGATGCGCTTTTAAGCTCTAATTTTACTTTTCCACTTTCAACTAAATTTAAGACGGCTACGGTCGTCTTATTTTTCTTGTACTTCTTAATTAAAGTAATCGTTTCAATCTTAATAACTCAATTTTATCATTTGATGAATTTTATTTTATCGCGATCTGCGGCTGAATCGACTACCATAACAAGCTGTTAGCCATACGTGGATGCCTTATGTCGAATGCTCAATTTTCCAAACCTCTAATTTATATGTTAATTGGAAGTGCCATTATTTTGGCATTATCGCTTGGGGTTCGGCATGCATTTGGTTTGTATTTGGTGCCTATGAGCCATGAATTTGGCTGGGGACATAATGTCTTTAGTTTAGCCATTGCCATGCAAAACCTAATTTGGGGTGCAGTCCAACCCATCACAGGTGCTTTTGCAGACAAATACGGTAGTAAAATTGTAGTTGCAGTTGGTGGCGCACTGTATGCACTCGGCTTATTGCTCATGGCCGTCAGCTCGACAGGCTTATTGCTAAATTTAAGTGTGGGTTTAATTTTAGGTTTGGCACTTTCTGCAACCTCTTTCCCTGTGCTACTTTCTGCAGTAGGTCGCGCTGCTCCTCCAGAAAAGCGTAGCCTTGCAATGGGTATTGCCAGTGCTGCAGGCTCGTTTGGGCAATTTATCATGTTGCCATCGACCTTATTGTTATTACAAAGTGTAGGTTGGTCGGGCGCATTAATTGTCAGTGCGATTTTAATTGTCTTGATTGTTCCTTTGGCATGGATGCTCAAAGCACCCATGTATCAAAACCCTAATGCAAGTTCAGTCAGCCAACCCGCTTTAGGCTTTAAACAAGTTTTGGTGATTGCCAAAAACCATAAACCCTTTTGGTTTTTAGCTTTGGGCTTTTTTGTCTGTGGTTTTCAAGTGGTGTTTATCGGGATTCACTTACCTAGCTACTTAATCGATCATGGCTTTAATGCAACCACAGGCACAGTTTTTCTAGCACTCGTGGGTTTATTTAATATTGTAGGCACCTATACCGCAGGTTGGTTAGGCGGTCGCTATTCGAAACCGCACTTGCTGATGTGGCTTTACGGACTACGCGGTATTGCCATTATCGTCTTTTTAATCCTGCCTTTAAGCATCTGGACAATTTATGCATTCGGGATCATTATGGGCTTATTGTGGTTATCTACAGTGCCTTTAACCAATGGTATTGTGGCAAATATGTTTGGAATTAAATACCTGACCATGCTCAGTGGCATTGTGTTTTTCACACACCAAGTCGGCTCTTTTTTTGGTGGATGGCTTGGCGGTTTAAATCACGACCTGACAGGTAACTATAATGTTATCTGGATTGTTTCTATTGCTTTAAGTGCGTTTGCGGTCTTGGTACATTTTTGGGTAGATGAGGAGCACGTCATTCATGATTAATTCTTTATTGAATTTTAAAGTATTGCTCACACTCGCAATCACTGCCCTTTTTGGCTTGTCGATTTTTTTATGGATGCAAACGCCACAACTGTTTGAATATTTTAATCAGGCGTTTTGTGCGCATTAAAACCCAATCTCTAAAATATTAAGTCTATTTTGCTATTCAAAATTCCGCTTTAGACATGGAGCGTCTTATGCAGATTCAATTGCATCGTGGAAGACTGATTGACCATATTCATCTTGTGGTGAGTGACCTTGAAGCAAGTCGAGCATTTTATACCGCCATCTTGGCAGTGTTGGATATTCCAGTTATGGGAACAGCCAAGGATCACTTTTGGGCAGATGAACTTTTTATCTCCTCAGTAAAAAGTCCTGCCGCACAAGGCATACTCACTGGGCGTCATCATCTCGCCTTTCAAGCTAAAAATCGTGAAATGGTCAATGCTTTCTATCTTGCAGCATTGGCACATGGCGGCAAGTGCAATGGCAAACCTGATGAACGTGCTTATCATCCTGGTTATTATGCAGCTTATGTACTTGATCCTGATGGTAACAATATTGAAGCTGTCTTTCATGGCGAAACGCCACGCAGTGCGGCATCAGTCATAATTGATATTTAACGCTCAATGTTCCACAAATCAACTTTCCCTCAATGCATAAATTTCCTTACAGCAAGTCAATAAAAAAATACCCCACAAGAATGATCTTATGGGGTGTTTTAAATTTTCTATTTTACAGTCAGCAGAATCACTTAAAACAAACGATTCATCCCATTCAAGGTCGCCACACGATACGCTTCCGCCATGGTTGGATAGTTGAATGTGGTTTCCACAAAATACTTAATGGTATTGTTCGGGCTGTTCATCACCGCCTGACCAATGTGGATAATTTCTGCCGCATTATTACCAAAGCAATGCACACCCAATACTTCTAAAGTGTCACGGTGGAATAAAATCTTCAATTCACCCACTGTATCACCCGTAATTTGCGCACGCGCTAAATGACGGAAAGATGCCTGACCAACTTCATAAGGAATTTTTTCTTCCGTCAATTCCTGCTCAGTTTTACCAATCGAAGAAATTTCTGGAATGGTATAAATACCTGTTGGAATATCGGTCACAGGCGCAACATTTTCTTCGCCACTCATATTTGCACCCGCGCAACGACCTTGGTCATAGGCAGCAGATGCCAACGAAGGCCAGCCAATCACATCACCCGCAGCATAAATATTCTCTACTTCGGTTTGATATTGATCATTCACCGTTAATTGACCACGGCTGTTTGGTTTAAGTTCTACGTTTTCCAAACCTAAACCATCGGTATTACCTGAACGTCCGTTACACCACAAAATCGCATCGGCTTTGATTTTCTTGCCACTTTGCAAATATAAAACCACGTGATCATCAAAAGTTTCTAAATGATCAATTTGCTCATTGTGGCGAATCAGCACCCCTTGCGCACGCAAGTGATATGACAAGGCATCTGAAATTTCATCATCCAAATAGCTGAGCAATTTGTGCTGAGTATTAATCAAATCAACTTTATGATCTAAACCAATGAAGATGGATGCATATTCACAACCAATCACACCCGCGCCATAAATAATAATTTTTTGAATCGAGAAATCCAAATCCAAAATTTTGTCTGAATCAAATACACGTGGATGGTTGAAATCCAACATTTCTGGACGATATGGACGGCTACCTGTCGCAATCACAATTTGCTGACACATAATGGTTTCT
Organism: Acinetobacter sp. YH12211; assembly: GCF_013418015.1. Lineage (NCBI taxonomy): Bacteria > Pseudomonadati > Pseudomonadota > Gammaproteobacteria > Moraxellales > Moraxellaceae > Acinetobacter > Acinetobacter sp. YH12211. The sequence continues at coordinate 25,687 of NZ_VPCW01000010.1, read as the reverse complement.
TTAATGCCATCTGCACCAAATACCAAGACCGTATTTTTATCTTGGATATAAGCACGACCATGATAAATCGCAATTTCATTACGGTCATAAAAGCGAGAGTGCGTTTCAACTTGCTGCTGAATAACTTTATGCGCACTTTGCAACACTTGCTTCATGGTGAACTGACGCCAATCGCCCATTTTTTTAAACATTGGGTCACGGCGATAACGGATAATATTCGACACTGTCTGACGCAATGCTTTACTTGGAATGGTACCCACATGGGTACAGTTACCGCCAAGCTGCTCACGAACATCTACAATCGCAACACGCTTACCAGATTTGGCAAGTTTCATTGCCGCGCCTTCACCCGCAGGGCCTGAACCGAGAACAACCGCATCGTACTTCACGAAAGTTCCACTAACGACCTCTTTTTTACGTGGCATTCAACGCTCCTTTTCTTTAAATCTGTCTTTTCAATGGGCTATATTATGACGTAAATCTTTTGAATTTTCTGTATTTACTGTGCATATATTACGTGATAACCACATTTTTTATATGAATATCGTTTTTACCCAATTTAAGCACAATTTCGTTATAATAACCGTCTTATGATGAAGTTAAGGTGACATTTTACTTTTGCACTTAGATTCGGTTTAATCAGACTCTATTTCACGTAAAATCTAGCCTACACTAAATCTCTCCCCTTTCAAAAACAGTGGAAAAGTTGAATATGTCTGCAAACCGTAAACCAGAACAGGGTGTCAAACTTCGTGGTGCTGAAAAAGTCGCACGTATTCCTGTAAAAGTTGTTCCTACGGTTGAAACGCCTCGTAAACCTGACTGGATTCGGGTCAAAATGACGGCACCAGAAGAAGTTCAACGTATTAAAACCACTTTGCGTCAGCAAAAATTGCACACCGTTTGTGAAGAAGCCGCTTGTCCAAACCTTCCAGAATGCTTTGGTGGTGGTACAGCAACCTTTATGATCATGGGTGATATTTGTACCCGTCGCTGCCCGTTCTGTGATGTTGCGCATGGTCGTCCAAATGCACTAGATCCTGAAGAACCTCGTCACATGGCAGAAACCATTGCCAACTTATGCTTAAAATATGCCGTGATCACCTCTGTAGACCGTGATGACTTGTTAGATGGTGGTGCACAACATTTTGTCGATTGTATTAAAGAAGCCCGCTCTTTAAGCCCAAATACGTTGTTAGAAATTTTGGTGCCAGACTTCCGTGGTCGTATGGATATTGCACTACGCATTATGACCGAATGTCCGCCAGATGTTTTTAACCACAACATTGAAACTGTGCCACGCTTATATAAAGCCATGCGTCCGGGTTCAGACTATCAGCACTCTTTGAACTTGCTGAAAATGTTTAAAGAATATTGCCCAGATATTCCAACCAAATGCGGTTTGATGGTAGGTATTGGAGAATCTGAAGAAGAAGTTATTGCACTGTTAGATGATCTTAAAGCGCACGATGTAGATTATGTGACCATTGGTCAATATTTACAGCCATCTAAAGAACATGCGCCAATTGACCGCTTTGTAACACCTGAAGAATTTGAGCGTTATACAGCGCATGGTCAAAAGTTAGGTTTTAAAAATATTTGGGCTGCGCCAATGGTACGTTCAAGTTATTTTGCAGACCGTCAATATTATGGTGAACCTGTACCAACAGTACGTCGTAAAGCCGACCCTGCTAAAAAAATTAGCGTGCAAACCATTGAAGCTTAACACTCGCTTATTTCAAAATTTGCGATAAAGCTAAAACAGCCCCGACTTTATGTTCGGGGTTTTTTATACCTTGTGGATATATTAAAAATAGATAGATGTGAATATTTTTTGATGGTCTACGACCAAGTGCGCATGGTGTCATCGCCATAAATTGTTAATCTATGCACTTAATCTATACACCGAGCTCAAACAATAAAACAGGGATAGTAAAATGTCACAACAAGACTATGACAATGGCTTAAAAGTTCGCACTGAAGTCATGGGCGAAAGCTTTGTAAAACGCGCACAGGACAACACTGTACCATTTACCCAACCTTTGCAGGACTGGATTAATGAACATGCATGGGGTTCAACTTGGCAACGTGAAGGTGTGTTACCACGCAAATATCGTTCCTTAATTACTATCGCCTTTTTAACTGCTTTAAAAAGCCCGACAGAGCTTAAAGGACATATTCGTGGTGCGCTAAATAACGGGGCAAGTGTCGAAGAAATTCAGGAAGTCTTGTTACACAGCTTGCCTTATTGTGGCGCACCTGCAACTCAGGAAGCTTTTCGCGCAGCGTTGGAAGTTTTGGCAGAACATACTGCAAATACTTAAACGCAATCTAAATCAAAAAATATAAACGCTCGACATTTCACTAAAACTATTTGGTGAAATGTCGGTAGAGTTGAGTTTTAAATCCAATACACATTAAAGCTATAAAAGAACTCATTTAACTCAAAGCGCACCTGATAACCCAAATCAGTCAGCTGTGCCGATAAATTTCGAATATCTTCTAAAGGTAAATGTTTTGGCAGCACAGTAAAAACTGCGGTATTGCCCTGCTTGGCATTCTCTTCGATTAAAGACGCCAAACGCTGCTTATATAATTCAATATCTAGCTTGGCATGATCTGAATAAACTTTTGCTTGTTCAGCAGTTAAAAAATTTGCCATCTTATTGTTCTCATTATGACCATGTTTAACATTCAGCATATTGAAACTTGACGATATGGCTCAAGTGATTTTTTGTTATTGTCTGCATAAACGCATGATCAATTAACCCTAATTTTTTAAAAAAATCACACCGAAGATGGCTTTTTCCCAGCAGACCTTTTAGGCTATCGCACAATCTTATGTTGTAATTTTGCTGGATGACATTATGTCAGAATCTGTTTCAATCTCCCCTGCGCTAATGAACCGCGCCATTGCAGGACAAGCCGATGCCCAATTTGAAATGGCGGTGCTGTATATGCAAAGCGATTTTAATGAAGATATTGAACTTGCCGAACAATGGGCGCTCAAAGCTGCCGCAAACGGACATATCGAAGCCATGTATTGGCTTGGTGAAGGCTATACCGTATATGCCAAAGATGTTCTAGAAGATGACCCTGAAGATGCTAAACAACATTTTGAAGATGCTTTTGTCTGGCTCAAAAAAGCCAGTGATGCACAACACCCTGCCGCTATTTTAGAGTTGGCAGGCTACTACCGTCGTGGTGATGTGGTTGAACAAGATGTCGCTCGCTCTGTGGCATTGGTACAGCAAGCAGCAGAATTGGGCGAAGTACAAGCCATGCGTGACCTTGCTTTTATTTATGCAAATGCTTTGGGTGTAGATGCTGACGAAAATAAAGCTGAATATTGGACACAAAAAGCCGATGCAGCGGAGTAATTTATTTGTCTAGCCAATCAATTGATGGGCTAGACAATTTTTGCATGACTTGAATCGTCATTGAATAAAGCTTAGACTTTGAATAACACTTAGACTTCGACCACAATTACTTGTCTGCAAATGCCCTCTTGCTGACGCTGTTGTTCAAACACAGCCGCAGGCATCGGCTCAAAACTGTCAAAGAAACAAATTTCAGCATCATCAATAGAATATAGCAATGAGTGATTGCCCACGCCTTCTAAAGTGTCGTAGTAGACAATTACAAATTTATTTTCATCAAATGCGTGCTGAATTTGCTGATAGCCGATTGCCGCCAATACAGGCAATTTAAGCTGTTCAGCTTCGGCATAACTTAACTTTTCTGCATCTTGTAAATCTGGGTCAGGGTCAGTATAAAACTGCACATTAAAGCCAAACTTTTTCAGTCCAACAGCCAAACCAATTGTGGTTGTGCCCTGCTCTGGCGTATAACCACACACTTCAATCAATTGTTGAATATCGGCATCAATTCCTAAGTGTCGTAGCAACATCCACACTGCGTAAATCCCGCCGTTGGCTTCTAAATTTGCCAACTCTTGAGGAAGCTCTAAAGCCATCATTCAATCTCAAAAATATGTTTGTAGTGATAATAAACAAAACATGATTGGAACTGAATCAATTTCCAAGTACAATATCGCGCTAGTCGAGGGATGCTGCGACGTTTTACAGGCACGAAATGTAAAATCGCCAGGCTCGACCAGCATAGCAACGCGTTTGCTATGCAAGAAACGGCATCCGCGAACTGAATGATCAATTGTTTTTTATAAGGAGATCGTGATGAACGCGGTTAATGCTTCATTTACAGATTATAAAGTTGCCGATATCACACTAGCTGATTTTGGTCGTAAAGAAATCAAACTTGCAGAAGCAGAAATGCCAGCCCTTATGGGTTTGCGTAAGCGCTACTCAGCTGCAAAACCTCTTGCAGGCGCGAAAATTCTCGGCTGTATCCACATGACCATTCAAACTGCTGTTTTAATTGAAACGCTAGTTGAATTGGGCGCAGAAGTTCGTTGGACTTCTTGTAACATTTTCTCTACTCAAGACCACGCTGCTGCAGCAATTGCTGCTTCAGGTGTGCCTGTTTTTGCTTGGAAAGGCGAAACTGAAGAAGAATATGTATGGTGTCTTGAACAACAAATTAATGTAAATGGCACACCATGGGATGCCAACATGATTTTGGACGATGGCGGTGACTTAACTGCACTTGTTCACGAGAAATATCCTGCATTATTAGAGCGCATTCACGGCATTACTGAAGAAACCACTACGGGCGTACAACGTCTAATTGAAATGTGGAAAGATGGTTCTTTAAAAGTGCCTGCAATTAACGTCAACGACTCTGTGACTAAATCTAAAAACGACAATAAATACGGTTGCCGTCACTCACTCAACGATGCGATTAAACGTGGTACAGACATGTTATTGTCTGGTCGTCGTGCATTGGTTATTGGTTATGGTGATGTAGGTAAAGGTTCTGCACAATCTTTACGTCAAGAAGGCATGATTGTTCGTGTTTCTGAAATTGACCCAATTTGTGCAATGCAAGCATGTATGGATGGTTACGAAGTTGTATCTCCGTACAAGAATGGCGTACAAACAGGCAATAAAGCAGACGTCAACCTAGAGCTTTTAGAAAATACTGACTTGATTGTGACTACAACAGGTAACTATCACGTGTGTGACGCAGCAATGCTAGATACACTTAAAGCAGGCGCTGTTGTATGCAACATTGGTCACTTCGATACTGAAATCGACACCAACTACTTACGTGGTTATAAGTGGGTTGAAGTGAAGCCACAAGTACACCAAGTGTATCGTTCAGAAAACGAAAACGATTATTTAATCTTGCTTTCTGAAGGTCGTTTAGTGAACTTGGGTAACGCAACAGGTCACCCATCACGTATTATGGATGGTTCATTTGCTAACCAAGTATTGGCACAAATGCACTTATTTGCAGAGAAATTTGCCGATCTTCCTGCCGATCAAAAACAAGCGGCAATTCGTGTTGAAATCTTACCGAAAAAACTAGACGAAGAAGTTGCTGCTGCAATGGTTGCTGGTTTTGGTGGTGTATTAACACAATTGACTCAAGTACAAGCGGACTACTTAGGTGTAGCTGTTGAAGGTCCGTTTAAATCGGATGCTTATAAATACTAAGTTTTTAATCCTTCTCCCTAACCCTCTCTCATAGGGAGAGGGAATGATTCATTGTTTAATGAATGTATTCGAGGGTAAGTCCTCTCCTGAGCAAGTTTAAAGCACTGCTTTTAAACCCAGCGCAAGAGAGGATTTAGGAGAGGTGAAAAAATATAAATAAGTATTTATAACAAGGATTTAATCATGACCAAACAAGTTCCTATTTCATTTGAATTTTTCCCATCTAAAACCGATGTAGGTGCAGAAAAACTCAAAGTTGTGCATCAAGAATTACAACTTTTAAATCCAGAGTTTTTTTCTATCACTTATGGTGCAGGTGGTTCTACTCGTGAACGTACTTTATCGACCATTAGCGACTTCAATGGCAAAGGCACACCTGTAGCGCCGCACCTGTCTTGTATTGGTGATGACAAAGCGCGTATTGCTGAATTGCTTGATATTTATAAAGCACAAGGCATTGACCGCATTGTGGCTTTGCGTGGTGATTTACCTTCAGGTCAAGTTGGTTTAGGCGAATTGCCGTATGCGTCTGACTTGGTGCGTTTTATTCGTGAACATTCAGGTGATCATTTTCACATTGAAGTTGCGGCTTATCCTGAAATGCATCCACAAGCAGACCACTTTGATCAAGACATTAAAAACTTTGTCACCAAAGTAAATGCTGGTGCCAATGCTGCCATCACCCAGTTCTTTTTTAATCCAGATGCGTACTTTTACTTTGTAGAACGTATTCAAAAGCAAGGTGTGAATATTCCTGTTGCGCCTGGCATTATGCCGATTACCAATGCCAGCAATTTAATTCGCTTTGCAGATGGTACAGGTGCAGAAATTCCACGCTGGATTCGTAAGCAATTAGCAACCTATGGTGATGACACAGCTTCAATCAAAGCCTTTGGTCATGAAGTGATTATTAAACTGTGCGAACGCCTGATTGCTGGTGGTGCACCAAGTTTGCATTTTTACACCATGAACAACACCGAACCGACTCGTCAATTAGTGACAGATCTTGGTTTGGCTTAAGCTGTATTTTTCATATTTTATTGACTTGAACGAGTAATCCCTATGCCCCGTTTTTATATTGAGGCTGAATTAGCAGTAGATACGCAAGTTGAACTGACTGAAACAGTATTTCATCACTGGGTGAAAGTACTACGCGCACAAGTCGGTGAAACCGCCACCTTGTTCAATGGGCAAGGTGGTGAATATGAAGTGGAACTGGTTGAAGTTACCAAAAAAACAGCGCAAGTGCAGATTAAAAGTTTTAATCCAGACAATCGCATCCCAAGCTTTAGCGCCTTATTAGGACAAGTAATGAGCAAAGGCGATCGTATGGATTATGCGATTCAAAAAGCGGTAGAGCTTGGCGTGACTAACATTCAGTTGCTCACCTCTGAACGCTGTGAAATGCGCTTAAAATATGACCGCGATCAAAAAAAATTAGATCATTGGCAAAGCATTGCCATTGCAGCCTGTGAACAATGTGGCATGAATATCGTACCGAAAATTTTAGCCCCACTACGTTTAGAGGACTGGCTGAATAGCGACCTTCCTGCCACCAAACTAGTGTTAGCACCGAATAAAGATCAAGTAGATGTACTAAACAATGCCAGTAAAGATTTAGCTTTATTAATTGGGCCTGAAGGTGGTTTAAGCGAAGCAGAAATTAGTGCTGCCAATGCCGTTGGCTTTCAAAACTGGTGTATTGGCTCTCGGGTATTACGCACTGAAACCGCCCCTGTGGTTGCTTTAGCTCTCTTAAATTATCGCTTGGCTGAGTAATTTATCCGTTTTTACAGAAATCGATTGCCAATAACATTGCAATTTATAAAGTACAGGATTAATCTCGAACAATATATTAAAAAATTTGCATAAAATTTAAACACAAAACAGCAATATTTTATGCATGAACGTGATGTTATTTAAGAAAATATAAATGTTGGAATCATTTAACTAGATTTTGGGGAAGTATGTCAGACGCTCAAGATGAATTGTTGCAGCAATACTTAGATGCTGCGCAAATCACCAATACCATTCGGCTTATTCGATTCTTTTTGGTCAGCATCCTGATTGTTTGCCTGTATGTGTTTTTTATTTATCAAATTTCTTTCTCACATTCATCACCCTACCTCAATATCTGGTTTATTCTCACTGAACTGACCATTGGTTCGTGTTTACTGCTCACAGCAGTTCACTTTAAAGCGGGACAATATCAACTCCAACAAGCACATCGTTGGTTAAAATTGGTGTGTTTCTTGATCGGAACAGCAATCGCGGTTGGGGTAAGTTTACTGTATTACTTTTTACCTCAGCAAAACCCTGAACTGAGCAACTATGAAGCGATTATTTTAGCGACCTTATTAATTATTGTGAGTCAAACCTTTGCCCTCACCTTTTTAACGCAGCGCTTGAGTTATTTTTGCTGGGTATTCATTCCAGTGATTACACCCTATATTGCCGCACAGTTTTTAGTTCACTCCGAAACTTCCGCTTTCTTTTTTCTCGCGACAAATTTTGCCTTAATTACCTTACTGATTTGTGCCAATACTTCAATGCACATGCATCGTCGTTTATCGAGCGTCTATTTTAAGAACGACCAATTCAAAAAAGCCGCAGAGCAACAAGTCGGCTGGACAGATCAACTCTGCCAACAATTACAAGTTGAAATGAACAAGTCCAAAGATATTGAACTTCAACTGCAATTTAACAATCAAATGCTAGAACAAAAAGTAAGAGAACGTACCTTTGACTTAGAACAAACGCACCAAGATTTAATCAATCAACAACATAGTTTAATTTTAGCGCATGAAGCCGCAGGTCTAAAAGCATGGGACTGGAATATACGGCAACGCAGTATTGTCTTTGGTGGTGGCGCACAGCAAACTCGTTTAGAGAATACCAAACAGCATCGGAATAAATTACAGCAACTGATTCACCCTGATGATATTCCGCACTTTCACCAAACCATGAAACAACATTTACGGGGTCTAACTGAACGCTATCAAGCCACATATCGCGTACAACATAGTTCAGGTCAATGGTATTGGGTGCATGATATTGGTCGGGTGATTGAGCGTGATCCTGTCACCAATAAACCTTTGCGCATGGTGGGGATTCGCCGTGACATTCACCAAGAACGAATTGGACAAGAGCGCTTAAAACTCACTGCCAGCGTACTTGAACAGGCAGCCGAAGGTATTTTTATTTTAGATGAAAACTTACGTTATATTGAAGCCAACCCATTCTATGCTCAAATGAGCGGATTTAAACGCGACCATATTTTAGGCAAATATCTGTTTGATTTGGTCGAGTCCCACAAAGCACATCAACGCATTACGCAAGAAGAAATTCTTCAACAATTGCTCAGCACAGGTAAATATGATGCTGAAATGAATACAAGATTCCGCTCTGGTAAAGAACTCGCAGTTCGTGTGCATATCAATGCCGTCACCGATGAGCAAAACCGCATTATTAATTATATTGGGATTGTGTCTGATTTAACCGAACATAAACTACAAGAACAGCGTCTATCCTATTTAGAAAATTACGACCCACTGACCGACTTGCCTAATCGCTTTTACTATAATTATCAACTACATCAATATCTTATTTCGCAGCAAGATTCATTGCAGCAATTGGCGGTCATTCGACTCAATATTGACCGTTTCAGACCTTTAAATGAATATTTAAGCAATAATGGTGGCGATGAATTACTCCGTCAAGTGGCGCAGCGTTTACGCATCACCAATGCCGAAGCGCTGTTTGTCGCGCACTTAAATGGCGATGATTTTGCAATTGTGTATGAAATTTCTCATATTCGCCCTTCTATACAGCAGCACTGTGAACGCATCACCAAAGCCTTTAATTTGCCGTTTAATGTGCAGGGACAAGAACATATTATTACCCTGTCGATGGGGGTTTCCCTCTATCCTGAACATGGACGCCAGCTGGATTATCTGAATAATTGTGCAGAACAAGCCTTGTCTGAAGCCAAGCGTTTGGGTGGTAATACCGTTAAATATTACGCTTTAGACAACACCAAACTGCTAGAACAAGATGTGCATTTAGAGCGTGAATTACGCCAAGCCATTAAAAATGATGAATTAATTGTATATTATCAACCTAAAATTGATTTCCATAATTATCAGGTAGTTGGGTTTGAAGCATTGGTGCGCTGGAAACATCCAACCAAAGGCATTATTCCACCGAACCTATTTATTCCTATTGCGGAACAAACCAGTTTAATTTCCGATATTGGTCGGGTTGTAATTCAACAAACTGCCAAGCAAATTCGTGAATGGAATCTGTTAGGTTTTGATCATATCCAAGTATCGGTTAATGTAGTTGCACAACAACTGCAACGTGGTCAATTGCTGCAAGATTTAGATGATGCGATTAATACCTATCAAATTTCAGGTGCAAGCTTAGAATTAGAAATTACCGAATCCTCTTTAGTGGAAAACTCCACAACCGTGAAGTCTTTATTAGATGAAATTAAACAACGTGATATTCATATCGCCTTAGATGATTTTGGTACAGGCTATTCTTCACTTTCTTACTTAACAGACTTCCCAATTGACAGTTTAAAAATAGACCGTAGCTTTGTTTCTAAAATTGGGAATACCAAACAAGAAGCCATTGTTAGTGCCATGATTGCTATGGGCAAAGCCATGGGCATGAGTGTGGTGGCTGAAGGGATTGAAACTGAGCAACAACTGCAATATTTGCAGAATTTAAATTGTGATATTGCGCAGGGGTATTTATTCTCTAGGCCTTTGCCTGAAAGTGAAGCGACCCAATTTCTAAAAGCCAATTTAGTATCGCGCGCTTATCGCTCCTTAATCTGAAACTAGACCCAAAAGCTCTAAGTTTGTTCTAAAAATAAACAGTGACGTCTGTGCTAAGGGGGCAAGTAATGGTATATTCGATAAGATTCATAAAAAAACCACCAGCATCGCTGGCCAACTTGTCACACACGAGATTCAGATGGACGATCAATCATTAAAACAGCAGGCACTTTACTATCACGAATTTCCAACACCAGGAAAAATCAGCGTTACTCCAAGTAAGCAGCTGGTCAACCAACGTGACTTAGCGCTCGCTTACTCACCAGGTGTCGCAGCACCATGTTTAGAGATTGAACGTGATCCTTCAACAGCTGCACTTTATACCGCTCGCGGTAACTTGGTTGCTGTCGTTAGTAACGGTACAGCAGTATTAGGTTTAGGTAATATCGGTCCTTTGGCGTCTAAACCTGTGATGGAAGGTAAAGGCGTACTCTTTAAAAAGTTTGCTGGTGTCGATGTATTTGACATCGAAATTGCTGAAAATGATCCAGACAAAATTGTAGATATTGTTGCAGCATTAGAACCAACTTTTGGTGGTATTAACCTTGAAGACATCAAGGCACCAGAATGTTTCTACATTGAGCAAAAACTTCGTGAACGCATGAATATTCCTGTGTTCCACGATGACCAACACGGTACGTCAATCATTGTAGGTTCTGCCCTACTCAATGCCTTGTTACTTAACGGCAAGAAGATTGAAGAAATCAAAATCGTTGCTTCAGGTGCAGGTGCAGCCGCACTGTCTTGTTTAGACCTGTTGTGTGCATTGGGCGCGAAAAAAGAAAATATCATTGTTGCAGATTCGCGCGGTCTAATCACCACCAAACGTGAAGGTTTGGATGACTCGAAAAAACGCTATATGCAAGACATTGAAGGAACGCAACTTGCTGATGTAATTAGCGGTGCGGATATGTTCCTTGGTCTTTCTGCAGCGGGTATCTTGACCAAAGCTATGGTCAAAGAAATGGCTGAAAATCCAATTATCTTTGCTTTGGCTAACCCAGATCCAGAAATCTTACCTGAACATGCGCATGAAGTACGTCCAGATGTGATTATGGCAACAGGTCGTTCGGATTATCCGAACCAAGTTAACAACGCACTTTGCTTCCCGTATATTTTCCGTGGTGCATTAGACGTTGGCGCAACTACCATCAACGAAGAAATGAAAATTGCTTGTGTACACGCAATTGCACGCATGGCACACATTGAAGCAGATGCTGCGACTTATGGTGAAAAATCTGCATCATTCGGTCGTGACTATTTAATTCCACGTCCACTTGATCAGCGTTTAATTCTTGAAATTGCACCTGCAGTTGCTCAAGCGGCAATGGATTCAGGTGTAGCAAGTCGTCCAATTCAAGACTTCTCTGCATACCGTCAGCGTTTGTCTGAGTTTGTATATAACTCGGCATTTATGATGAAGCCTATTTTTGCTCAAGCAAAAACTGACCCTAAGCGTATTGCTTATGCAGAAGGTGAAGACTTACGCGTACTTCGTGCAGTACAAATTGCAGTGGATGAAGGCTTGGCTAAACCAATCCTTGTAGGTCGTACCTCAGTGATTGAAGCGAACATCAAAAAGTTAGGTTTACGTCTTGAACATGGCGTGAATATGGAAATAGTAGACCAGGAAAACAACCCGAACTACGAAAAATTTGCAGATGATTACTACACCATCATGCAGCGTAAAGGCGTTACACCTGAATACGCGCAGCGTGAAGCACGTCGTCGCTCTACCCTCATTGCAGCAATGTTAGTGAAGCATGGTTTAGCCGATGGTATGTTATGTGGTACTTATTCAAGCTACGACATTCACCTTGATTTCGTAAAAAATGTGATTGGTCTAAAAGAAGGTCGTACTAACTTCTTTACCCTTAACGCATTGATGCTTGAAGATCGCAACTTGTTCATTGCCGATACTTATGTCAACACAAACCCAACTGCTGAACAGTTGGCTGAAATGACACTTTTAGCGGCTGAAGAAGTACGCCGTTTTGGTATGACACCACGCGTTGCTCTACTTTCTCACTCAAGTTTTGGTTCTGACCAACAAGACTCTAGCGCACAAAAAATGCGTAAAGTCTTTGAAATCTTGAGTGAGATTGCACCTGAGCTTGAAGTTGAAGGTGAAATGCACGGTGATGCAGCATTAGACGAAAATATCCGTCATTTTGCTTTCCCGAACTCACGCTTCAAAGGTTCTGCAAACTTGTTGATTATGCCGAACTTAGATGCTGCCAATATTTCATTTAACTTGTTGAAATCGACTTCAGGTAACAATGTTACGATTGGCCCTATCTTGTTAGGTGCAGCAAAACCTGTACATATTTTGACTCCGACTGCAACGACACGTCGTGTTGTGAATATGACTGCCCTCACTGTTGCTGAAATTCAACAAACAGCACAAGTTAAAGCATAAACCTATATTTCTGAGTGACTGACTCAGAATTATAGACTTGAGAAAACCTCTATTCTGTAGCATGATTGCTTGAAGAATAGAGGTTTTTTCATGCAAGTTTATTTAGTAGGCGGTGCAGTTCGAGATCACTTACTCGGGCATCCCTATCACGAAAAAGATTATGTTGTCGTTGGCGCAACGCCCGAACAACTTTTGGCTCAAGGCTTTCAACCTGTGGGCAAAGACTTCCCTGTTTTTCTTCATCCTGAAACCAAAGATGAATATGCACTTGCTCGCACTGAGCGCAAATCTGGACACGGTTATCACGGTTTTGAATTTCATACCGACCCAAGCGTGACCTTAGAAGAAGATTTAATCCGTCGTGATTTAACCATTAACGCCATGGCAATGGATAGTGATGGCAATGTCTACGACCCTTACGGTGGACAGCAAGATCTGTGCAATAAAGTGCTGCGCCATGTTTCCAATGCTTTTGTAGAAGACCCGTTACGGGTGCTGCGTATTGCTCGTTTTGCGGCACGTTATCATGCTTTAGGCTTTGTGGTTGCACCTGAAACCTTGTTATTAATGCAAGAGTTGGCAGAATCTGGTGAGTTACATGCGCTGACACCTGAACGCGTATGGAAAGAAACTTCACGTGCCTTAATGGAAGCACGTGCCGATGTTTATTTTGAAACATTGCGTGCCTGTGGTGCTTTAAAAGTTTTATTTCCTGAATTAGATGCTTTATTCGGTATTCCACAGCGTCCTGAATATCACCCTGAAATTGACAGTGGTGTGCACACCATGATGTCACTACAACAAGCCTGTCGTGCCAATTACTCACTCGATGTACGCTTTGCAGTGTTATTGCATGATTTAGGCAAGGCCTTGACCCCTGCCGATGAATTACCACGGCACATTATGCATGAAGAACGTGGGATTCGACCTGTAACGGAAGTGTGTGAACGCCTGCGCGTACCGACCAATACCAAACAACTTGCACTTGCTGTATGTAAAGAGCATTTAAAATGCCACCAAGCATTGAGCTTAAAGCCTGGCACGTTATGGCGCTTATTACAGCGTTTGGATGTCTTGCGTCGTCCTGAGCGTGTAGAAGCCTTTGTACAAGCCTGTGAATGTGACTCTCGTGGGCGTTTAGGTTTGGAAGATCGTGACTATCCGCAAGCGAGCTATATTTTGGAAGCGATTCAAGTGGTACGCAGCATTAAGGCGCAAGACTTACCTGCCGATGTCCAAGGCCCCGATATTGGTGAAATGCTGATTGAACGACGTATTAAAGCGATTGAACAATTAAAGGCACGTCACTTGGCTGCTACTACTTAGGCTATTTAAATCTATAGAACATCATTACATGCGTTCTTTGATCTATCCCCTTTAACCTATTTAAGTCAGCCTAAATTTCTGATCGAAAAGCCGTAATCTTCTAAAATATAGAAGCTACGGCTTTTTAGCTCAAATAAATCCTTCTTGAAATAAGAAACTGTCTTTTGCTTTTAGGCAAGCTGCGCAGGAAAGCTAATCACTTGCTCTAAACGCATCTGCTCAGTTGCAATCATCAATAAGCGATCTATGCCCAAGGCGATACCTGAACATTCAGGCATGTTCGGCAACGCAGCCAATAAATATTCATCAATTGGCATCACATGTAAACCAAGTTGTGCGCGTTCTGCATTATCGGCTTCAAAACGAGAACGCAGCACAGTAGCATCAATCAATTCATCATAGGCATTGGCAAGCTCTAAACCTTCGATATATAGCTCAAAACGGGCTGCGACCAATTCCCCATCATCATCTGTTCTGGTTTTAGCCAAAGATGCCAATTCAGGCGGAAAATCAGTTAAAAACACAGGAGCATCAAAGCCCAAACTTGGTTCTACAAAATGTGAAAACAACAGGTCGATGTAGCCTAGACGGTCATCCCCCAAATCCAGATTCAAACCCACACGATGACAGCAGTCTTTCAATTGTTGCAAATTTGCCTGTAAAGGATTTAAATCCAAACGATCCATAAATGCATGTTTATAGCTCAACACGGTTGGACGTACTTCGCCAAAGCGTTGTTTTAACGTCAGATTGAGTAAATCAGTCACCTCAAACATGAGCTCTTTCAGGCTAAATTCGGGACGATACCATTCCAACATGGTAAATTCGCTGTTGTGTTTACGTCCATGCTCATCATCACGAAAGACTTTGCAAATTTGATAAATAGCACCACTACCACTGGCCAATAAACGCTTCATGGCAAATTCAGGTGAGGTCTGTAAATAGTGCGTATGCAATTTGCCCTGCACATGGCGCTGTGCTTGCACTGAAGCCAAATGCACATCTGTCACTCCTGCCTGTGACAAAATTGGCGTTTCAACTTCAAGTACCTCACGTTCAGCAAAAAACTGGCGTATCTGTGCATACAATTGCGCACGTGCACGCATACTGTTTAAGTTGCAAGTTGGCTGATATTGCAGATTTGAACTCATGCGTGCGGGCCTCCGTGCGCTGCCCATTCACGACGCAGAGGATAGGTTTTTCTTAAATGATCAAAAGCCTGCTGCTCAACTTTGCCCGCTTTGACACAGGCACGTAAATTGGCATCATCCTGTGCAATGTCATAAATTTGGCTTAAATGTGCATGCAGACTATTTTTCAAATCTTGTGTTTGGAAGTATTGCGTACAGCTTGGCAATTGAGTTTCAAATTGTTTTGTTGCATCTAAACCAAACTTTTCACAAAAAGCCTGATAAATCATTTGTGTGCCACGTGCCTTGCCTTCTAGACTATACCCTGCAATATGCGGGGTTGCTAAAGCAAGTAAGTCCAATAATTCTGCAGAGATTTCAGGTTCATATTCAAAAACATCTAATACCACTAAACGCTGAGTATGTTGAATATCCTGCATTAAAGCCGCTTCTTCTACCACTGGCCCACGCGCTGAATTAATCAGAATGGCTTGAGGCTTCATACATGCCAAACGCGCTGCATTAATTAAATGATGAGTAGGATGTTCACCAGTTTCTGTTAATGGCACATGAATGGAAATTGCATCTGCCTGTTGTAATAGTGCATCTAAGTCACATTGCTGCACATTGGGCAACTGCACAAATGGATCGTATGCGATGACATCCCAACCTAATAATTGTGCCATTTTGACCAAGCGCGAGCCGACATTGCCCAGTCCAATAATGCCAAGTTTAAAGTTTTGATTGGCATGTAGTAATTCAGGCTCGAGATGAAGCAATGCGGTAATCACATACTCACTCACCGCCTGCGCATTACAACCTGCCGCATTTGACCATGCAATGCCCTGCTGCTCGATGGCTGGGATATCAAGGTGGTCTGTGCCAATGGTCGCGCTGCCAATAAATTGAAGCGCGGTCTGTTGAATCAATGCTGCATTCACTTGGGTGACGGAACGAACTAGCAGCGCATCAGCATCTTGCACATCTTGATGCGTTAGACAGCGTCCAGCCTTGTGCTCTATTTCTGCCAAATCTGCAAAGAAATAATCGGTATATGCCAGATTTTCATCTGCAATGATTTTCATAACGCCATCCCATGTGTGTTTGCTTGTTTATGATAGCTTGAGTTGTCTAGGATGACTATGATTGTTGAGATTAATGCAGAATTGTTGAACAGCAAGCCGACGATTCATTTAGGTGGAAACATGCACGTCTATATAAAAGTTGCATATTCACAGCAAAAAAATCAGCCACCCGAAGGTGGCTGACTGCTATAGATTAAGCGAGTTAAATCTTAACCAATAAATTTACGCGCATTGCGGAACATACGTAACCATGCACCATCTTCAGTCCATTCTTCAGGTTTCCAAGAATGTTGAAGCGCACGGAAATTACGTTCAGGGTGCGGCATCATAATTGTTGCACGACCATCTTTTGAAGTTACGCCTGAAATACCTTCTGGCGAACCATTCGGGTTCATTGGATAATGTTGAGTCGCATTTCCGTGGCTATCGACATAACGTAAAATCACTTGGTTGCCTGCGTTCAAGGCTGCCAAATTAGCTTCTGGTGCAACGACGCGACCTTCACCATGTGCCACTGCGATTGGTAAAATCGAGCCTTCCATATCTTGCAATAATACAGAGTTTGATTTTTCCACACGGACGTTAACGCTACGCGCTTCAAACACTTCTGAAGTATTGCGATGGAAACGTGGCCACGCTTCTGCACCTGGAATGAGTGGTGCTAATTGTGACAACATTTGACAACCGTTACAGATACCCAGTGAGAACGTTTCTTGACGGTTAAAGAATTTCTCAAACTGGTCGCGTAATTTCGGGTTGAACAAGACTGACTTCGCCCAGCCACCGCCAGCACCTAATACGTCACCGTAAGAGAAACCACCACACGCCACTAAGCCTTCAAAGTCGTCTAAATCGACACGCCCTGCAAGCAAGTCACTCATGTGTACGTCAACGGTGTTAAAGCCGACTTTGTCAAATGCTGCCGCCATTTCTACATGACCGTTTACGCCTTGTTCACGTAAAATCACCATGTTAGGACGACGTGTGTTGATGTATGGCGCTTCAACTGGCTCATTTAAGTCAAATGTCGGTTGAGCAATTAAGCCTTTGTGGTTTTTGTCTGTGATCAAAGCAAATTCTTGATCAGCAGTTTCTGAGTTGTCACGTAAACGCTGGATTTGGTGTGATACTTCACTCCAAGCCGCTTGCAAATCGGCACGTTCAAGCACCAAGCCATTTACAGCAAGTTGGTCTGTGCTATTAACTGTACCGACTACCGAAATCGCATCTTTCAAAGTAGATGCAGCAACTTCAGCAGCTAAGTTAGCCCAGTCTGCTTTAGAGATTTGTAGTACTGCACCAATTTCTTCAGCAAACAATGCCGCAACAGATTGATCTTCTAACGCCACACCTAAACGTGAAGCGAACATCATTTCTGTTACAGTTGCCAATAAACCACCATCACCAATGTCGTGATAAGCTTGAATCAAGCCACGGTTATTCCAGTCTTGTACCAAAGCAAAGAATGCTTTGAATTCGTCAAAGTTATCGACATCTGGTGTTACTGAACCAATAGCTTTATACACTTGCGCTAAAATTGAACCGCCTAAACGGAACTGACCTTTAGACAAGTCAATACGTACCAATACTGAATCGGTATTTTTCAATTCAGGGGTTAGTGTTTTACGTACATCGGTCACTGGTGCAAATGCAGTAATTACACCTGACATTGGTGAAGTTACAGATTTATCAACACCTTCGTCATTCCAAGTGGTACGCATAGACAATGAGTCTTTACCTACTGGAATTGCAATTCCTAGCGCAGGACACATTTCCATACCAATGGCTTTTACACCTTCAAACAAAGCTTGGTCTTCGCCTTTTTGACCTGCTGCTGCCATCCAGTTTGCAGATAATTTAATGTCGCTGATCTGGTCAATTTTGGCTGACATGATATTGGAAATAGATTCTGCCACTGCCAAACGCGCAGATGCTGCAGGGTTTAATAAAGCTACAGGTGGACGTTCACCCATCGCCATTGCTTCACCTGTAAAGCCTTGCAAGCTGGTAGTGGTTACTGCTGCATCTGCAACAGGCACCTGCCATGGGCCAACCAACTGATCACGTGCAACCATACCTGTAATTGAACGGTCACCAATCGTGATTAGGAATGATTTGGACGCAACAGTTGGATTCTTGATGACACGGTAAATCGCATCTTTCAGATCAGTAACTTGAGCTGCATCAAAATCATCACCTTGACGCTCAATGCTTTCATAAGAACGGCTCATGCGTGGCGTACCACCTAACAAGACCTGCATTGGCATATCTACAGCTTTGTTATTGAACAGTGGATCTTCAACCGTTAAATGACGCGCTTCTGTCGCTTCACCCAATACTGCAAACGGACAACGCTCACGCGCACAGATTGATTCAAATAATTCTAAAGAACTTGGACGGATGGCCAATACATAACGCTCTTGCGCTTCGTTTGACCAAATTTCCATTGGTGACATGCCTGGTTCTAAAGATGGAATCTTACGCAAATCAAGTACAGCACCTAGTTCGTGATCATTCACCAACTCAGGCATTGCGTTCGAAATACCACCTGCACCCACGTCATGCACTGATACGATTGGGTTAGCATCTTCCAAACGCCAGCATGTATCAATCACTTCTTGGCAACGGCGTTCCATTTCTGGGTTTTCACGTTGTACTGAAGCGAAGTCAAGATTTTCACCCATGGTTCCGCTATCTACAGAAGATGCAGCGCCACCGCCTAAACCGATCAACATCGCAGGGCCGCCTAAAACGATTAATAAATCGCCTGGCTGAATTGGGTCTTTTTCGACATGGTCTGGACGAATGTTGCCGTAACCACCTGCAATCATGATTGGTTTATGGAAGCCTTTTACTTCACCATTCACGTTTTGCTCGAAAGTACGGAAGTAACCATTTAACGCAGGACGACCAAATTCGTTGTTAAACGCTGCACCGCCCAATGGGCCTTCAATCATAATTTGTAATGGCGATGCCATACGTGAAGGCTTGCCATAGTTTTCTTCCCAAGGCTGTTCAAAACCAGGAATATTTAAATTCGATACTGTAAAGCCTGTTAAACCTGCTTTTGGTTTACCACCACGACCTGTCGCGCCTTCATCACGGATTTCACCACCCGAACCTGTCGCAGCACCTGCAAATGGTGCAATTGCAGTTGGGTGGTTGTGTGTTTCCACTTTCATAAGAATGTGGGCAGCTTGGCTCTTATATTTATAAACGTAGTGACCTGTTGCAGCATCTTTTTTCGGATAGAAACGCTGCGTATCAAAACCAACAATCACCGAAGCGTTGTCTTTGTAAGCCGACAATACGTCTGTTGGTGATTCTTTATAAGTATTTTTGATCATTTGGAACAATGACAATGGCTGTACTTCGCCATCAATTGTCCATTCAGAACCAAAGATTTTGTGACGGCAGTGCTCAGAGTTGGCTTGTGCAAACATCATCAATTCAATGTCATGCGGATTACGGCCTAACTTGATAAATGCTTCGGTTAAATAATCAATTTCTTCATCAGACAAGGCAAAACCAAACTCACTGTTGGCTTTTACCAATGCCGCTTTGCCTTCACCCAAAATATCAATGCTATTTAAAGGTTTTGGTTCAGTTTCAACAAATAACGCTGCAGCATCGTTAATGTGGTTAAACACACTTTCGGTCATGCGGTCATGCAATACTTGTTTTACTTCGTTTGAAACGTCTGTAATACCTTTTAAGGTAAACAAAACACCGCGTTCTAGGCGGTGTACAGGCGTATTACAGTTGGCAAAAATATCGGTTGCTTTTGATGACCAAGGAGAAATTGTGCCCACACGTGGTGTCACTAAAATTTGAACTTCATCACTTGCAGCTTGGCGTAATTCAAAAGATGCACCATCGTTTAAAAGCTGTAAAGCAGATTGCTGTTGTTGCTCGTCGAGCGCTTGGTCAAATAAATAAACCCATTGGCTATCGAAAGATTGAACAGAACTCATTGACGCTAAACGGTTTAAGAGTTGAGTTTTCTTAAAAGATGAATGTGCAGGTGCACCGGCAACGATAAACATGCTGATTTTGGCTCCACGGGCTGATCTTTTGGACCATGCCACAATGTGACTTGAAGAGAGCGCATATTCTACTGTGAAATGCCATAATCAGCTAGATGGAAAATGGTTTTCTTGGCGCGTTTCGGCAGTAAAACTTCCGAATGTTGATTTAAAGCCTCTATTTCAGATCAATGTATTCAAGATTCGTGCTTTAAATTGCACAAAGCACTCTCACTGTGGAAATTACTGAATGATTGATGCTGTTTTTATTTTCTATGCCATCTGTTTACACACAGATGCTCTAAAGATCAGGACATGACGCTCAACTTCCGCCTTGCTCAATATCAACTAATCAAAGCACCTCAAATTCAATACGTCGATTTTTCTTACGTCCTTGTGGCGTTGTATTGTCTGCGACAGGCTGATTAGAACCTTGACCTTCGGTGCTTAAATGCGTTATCGCAATACCTTTATCGATCAAATAATTTTTTACCGCGCCTGCACGTGATTGGCTTAACACTATATTTTTATGCGCATCGCCCGAACTGTCTGTATGTCCAACAATTTTCACTTTTTTGGTGCCAACTTGCTTCAATGCCACAGCCATTTCATCCAGAATTTTTTGCCCTACGTCAGTCAAAATTGCACTGCCCGATTCAAACTCAACAATCCTGTTTTTGAGCGCAGCATCCAGCATTTTTTGTTCATACTGACTCCCCGAAAGCTGTGTGTTCAAACGATAAGGCTGCTGTACCAAAGCCTGAAAATTTGCTGTCGTGGCTTGAATTTGATGAGCAGCATTCACTTTTCCTTTCAAATCAACTTGAGTCCCTTTCACACGTAACTGCCCTTGAGAAATCTTTTTTAACTCTGCTGTAATCATACGAGTGACTGAATCATCCCAACCATTCGGTGCAGCAACTGCACGGACTTGAATTTTATCTAACACCTGCGATTCACCATACACAGCTTGCATTTTCGCCAAAATGGCTTGTTTACTTGCTTCGTTTGGCACCACACCTTCTATAACAATGGGCGCTGCATAGATCAAATGACTTTGGACTAAAAAACACAAGCCAATAAGTAGACTTACGCGAATACGTTTTTGATTATTTTTCATATTTATTTATCTAAAAAAGTTTGCCTAAACAGCTTCAAGGCTTGGTTAAGATTTAACTGCCGCTGACAAAGTAATTGTTCCAATGTTGCAAGACCTGCATTTTGTTCTAAATAAGCATCAATCCAAGTGGCTTGAATTAAAGAAACCCAATGTTCACCCTGCATATTTTGAATAAATAGATCGCGCAGCGTCATGACATCAGCCCCCTGAAAATCAATGATCAAAATGGGTGCCTCAAAATGTAGTATCCCCAGCAAAATTTCAGTATGATGCGCGCCTAAAAACCGCCCGATCATGCCCATCCAAAATGCTGCGATTTCAAAGCAATATCGCGGATGATTCAGCGGTAAAATCATCACTTTGTTTAAACGACGAGTGCCATTTTTGAGGACGGGTTGCAGTAAAAGTCCCAACCCAATCATACTCTGAGCCAAGTCATTGACACTGATTTTCATTAATTGTGCCAATGAATGCGTGCTGTGTTTTTCATAAAAGTCTTGGTATTCTTCTGCACTCAAAAGTTGAACCCTATTCGGCAATTGATTCAACAGTTCAAATGACATATTGGGATCACAGATATTGCTTAAGACCTGATTGCGTTGCAATAAATCAGTCCAAATAGCTTTGTAAGAAAATGGCGCAAATAACAAATTTTGACTGGGATTTCCGACCTCAAACAACTGACCCAGTAGCATTGGAAATGCCCGCCCCGAGCTATCTTGGCTCGCCTTTAAATTAACAGCTAAAAACATTGGTTCTGCTGGATGGGCAATCAAAAAATCTAAAGCAGGCAAAGTTGCATAACGCTGTTTAAAATCTGCGCTCTGCATGGCATGTTCCATTGCATTACTAATCCACTGATCGAGCTGCTGAATGAGTTCCGATTGCCCTTTAGACTTTATAAAATCACCACGGGCAGGTATTTTTCCATAATATAAAGGTACGGTTTTTACTGCTTGCATACCCACCACGCCTTTTGCCAAGTGTTATTTCTCTTGATCATTGCGGAACGCCTCCCACTTGTGCAGACATTGTAGTTTTAGACTGCGTAGCCGCTGTTTGTGCGGGACTCATTGCTGTCGTTTGTGCAGCAACCACAAGAAGTGCTTTGGTCGTGGTGACTTGATCGACCAACTGCAACCCCACATAACCACGACTTGAACCAATATTGCCCGAGCTATGTCCGCTAATGAGTCGGAAATTCACTTTTAAAGATAAAGATGGTTCCGTTTTACTGACCCAAGTCATTTCAAAGTGACCGTTTTGCTCTTTGCGCTGTGCAGCATCAATTAAACGGTTAATGCCATATTCGCCCGGTGCTTCAAAAATAGTATGCGACTGACCTTTTAAATCGAGTGCACTAATACGCACGCCGGGAATTGCGCCTGGATTGGGCCACACAAAGTTGACCCATTGTTGAATTCCATTTTCAAACTGAATTCGCTTACCATCAATATCGATGCTATACGATAAAAATTGTGGGTGCTGTAATGGATAAAATTGGAAATTGGATTGATTTGAAACAGCAGATGTTGCAGGCTGATCTAAACGTCCTGTTGCCATACCATGAATTGGCGCAACATATTGCGGAAATGCCATCACAAACTGAGGATTTAAATTTAAGCCTAAATCTTTCCATGTTTTTGAAGTTAAGACATAACCACGACGAATCAACAACGGATCTAAAGTGTCTTTGACAAAGCCAGCAATACTTCCTGTTTCACCAAAAATTTGTCCCATTTCCTGACTGGTTGCCTGTAAAGTCCCCCCTGAATGAAATGGATATTTCTGACCTAAATGTGTTGCAAACGGTTGATAGGCTTGAATACGCCATAATTTATTAATTTCATCTTGTGTCGGTACAATTAAACTTGCAAAAGATTGAGTTAGCGGTGTCATCAACAGTTTTTGTAA
This sequence comes from Acinetobacter sp. YH12211, assembly GCF_013418015.1. Lineage (NCBI taxonomy): Bacteria > Pseudomonadati > Pseudomonadota > Gammaproteobacteria > Moraxellales > Moraxellaceae > Acinetobacter > Acinetobacter sp. YH12211. Next base: position 2,245 of record NZ_VPCW01000010.1, on the reverse strand, counting down.
TAATTGTTGGTCAGCCTCTTTTAAACCCACCATCATTTTTTCATCGACATATTTTTGCGTTGTATTAAAGACCGAGTTTTGATCATGGATGGTTTGTTTGAACAATGCCATTGCACTTGGTCCAATTTCCCCTGCCGTTTGGAGATCATTTAACTTGCTGCGTACCTGTGCAAGGTTGTTCATATACACATCAAACAGAGATTGATCCTGTAAATCATCACGTTTACGCAGCAATTGATAAAACATTTGGTATTCTTGGGAAATCGCACCTTGCGCTTTTAGGGTCGCCTGTGCTGCAGCTTTGTCATTAGACTGACGCAGCACTTTGTCTTTAAACCACGCCATAAATCCTTGTTCAGGCACAGCAAGTTCAGCTTGCACAATTGGATTATCCCAATTGGTTTCCACTGCAATACGTTACAATAACTTACGAATTGGCGAGTTTTGCGGCTCTCCCAACAGATCAAGCTGTTTCACTTGCTGATTGAACTGATCTGTTTTTGCATAATGGATGCCATTTAGAAATTTCTTCCATTCACTCACATATTCTTGCTGATACAAGCTCAGCAATTGTTTACGGATTTGTTCAGGACTTCCTGAAAAAGTTAGATCATCCGACTGATGACTATTGAGCACCCAATCTTTGCTGTCCGTTGGCTGATTGGCTACCTGATCAATGGCTTGTTCGACATATTCATTCCACGCCTGCTGCGTAAAAATACCAGGCAAAGCATGACTGCCTAAAACAATGCGACTGTGTTGCTCCCCCACAATTTGACTGACCGTAAGTGCAGGAAAACGTACTGCTGCACGCATTTTTATTTCGTTATATACCCGATCTCGTGCAGGCATTCCCTGAATGACCGACAACAGCACTTGACGAGTTTGATCGACCATTTGTGCATCGCTTTCCAGTACAGGAAAATCGTCCTGATGAGCGAGTGTCATGGCATAAGACAGGATTTTTTCTGCCTGCTGAATCATGTCCGTACGTGGCATTTCTCCACGATGGGCATCCAACCAAGTGCGCCAAAAACGTGAAATCTGATCACTTAAATGACTGCTCTCCCGATATTCAGGATTCGTCAGCATTAAATAAGCCTTTAACGCATTATAAGCATCTTGCGGATTTTGCACGGAAGGCTCTAAATATGGTTGAGTTTTCGCAACTTGCTGCGTTTTTGCATGTATATGATGCGCTTTGAGTGTTGCCGCATCTTGTTGGACACGCTGTAAGTATTGCGCGATATTTTGCTGGGTTGGCAACAATACAATCTGCTGAACGCCTTTTAGATATTCAACTTTGAGCTGTTCGCGTAACTTCTTGCCCTGATATAAGCCAAAACTGAACTTAAGTGGACGTTGTTCGGAAAACCCATCCAACTGTTGCAGACGTGCTTGTAAAATTAATAAGCTTTCGAGTTGTGTGGATAAAACCTGTCCAAAAGTTTTTTCCAGTCGTATAACTTGATCTAAGTCTGCCTGAACATCGGCAATGAGTTGTTGGTTATGACGATATGACCACACCCAAACACTGAGCAACAATCCAACACCAAGTAATGCAGCAGTAAACGCCATATATCGCTGACGTTTTTTCGCAGGATTAATATGTTGTTTCACCAAATGTTGATCACGCAAAATCACATTGGAAAACAAACCTTGTAAAAAATAACCATGATTTGGGGCAATCGAACTTTTTTCTTCGTCCTGAAAAGGGCTTGCAAGCTGCTGCAGTTGAAATTCTTGTGCAATACTTTCTGTCATCGGGCTTTCGATGCTGCATTCCTGTAAAGCACTGGTAAAATAAAAACCTCGAAAAACAGGTTGGAATTGATACGGATTATCTTCAAATAAAGTACCAATAAAACTTTTTAATGCTGGCTTTAAAGTTTTAAATTCCATCGGGTGAGAGTTATCGTTTGAAGGATAAAAAAAGAATAGGGATTCAGCCACAGGTTGAAACTTAATACGAGATCAAAGGGGTCAGTTTTAAATTGCCGTTGACAGAGTTCTTGAAAGGCTGGCAGGGCTATCTAGTCTGTGATGATTACAGTGGTTATAAAGCACGCTTCAAATCAGGCCAGGTCATTGAGGTGGGCTGCATGGCCCATGCACGTCGTAAATTCCATGAACTGCATGTGACCGGGAAAAGTCAGGTCGCTGAACAGGCATTAGTGCTGATTCAGAAACTGTATGCCATAGAAGCAGAACTCAGGAAAAAGACGGATGGTACAGCGGAAGACCG